>JAIXVB010000416.1 GCA_027483245.1 Verrucomicrobiaceae bacterium
AACTCATCCGCACGAGCCGTGGAAGCATAGTTCTGATTGTAAACGCCCTTGTTCATCACCGCTGCCACGCTGAAACGGTCAGGCGTGCGAATGGCGGCCCAGGTGATGGGAGCTGCGAGAATCAGCAGGGCAATGATCCGACCTACCCAACCGCTCTCCGCTAAAATCCCATGACCATGATGTTCGTGCCCGTGATCGTGGTCGTGTCCACAGCAGCCTTCATGATGATCATGTCCATGGTCGCAATCTTTGTGAGCGTGTGCGTGATCGTGATCATGGCCACAATCTTTGGAGTGCACGTGATCATGGCTGTGGTCGTGGTCGCAACCTTGATGAGCATGGTCGTGGCTGTGATCATGTCCGCAGCCAGCATGGGCTTTTGGATGATCATGTCCATGTCCGTGACCGTGATCATGGCCCTCGCAGCCCTCATCCTCGGCGTGCATCGTCAGGAGGTTAAACAAGCCCAGAACGGCCAGTCCAATGCCGGAGATCAGCACCATGTCGCGAAAGATCCCATCTCCTGGCAGATACTGGGTCACACGGCCGGTGGCGTAGAAATAAAGCAGCACAGTACTCCAGAGGAGGAGCAGGGCGACGCTGATCAGATGAATGAAGGTGCGGGTGCCAGACATAACGAGGAAAGTTTAGAATTAAGATACGGTCATCAAATCACTCGAATTCAGCGCAGTTTTTCGAAAAGCCAGATCCACGGCTCAGCCATGACGCCGATGAGGATAAACAGACCCACCAACAGGGCCATGACGACACGGCGTTTAAACACGGCGGAATACATGAACAGCAGTTTGATATCCATCATGGGGCCAAAGACCAGGAAGGCCAGCTTGGCAGCCATTGAGAACGACGCCATGGGGGCGGCGATGAATGCGTCCGACGTGCTGCAAAGGGAGAGAACCATGGCCAAGCCCATGATCGCAGGCAGTGCCAGCCACTCTCGTTGGGCGATGGTGTCAAGGATCGCCTGATCCACCTGAGTGTTGAACACGGAGGTGATGATCACGCCAATGGTGAAATACATGCCCGTGTCCAAGAAGTCGCCCATCGCAGTTCTCATTGCGTGGACGAGTCGTCCATTGAAGCTGCGTTTGACCTCAGGGACGTGTCCCTTTTCGCCCTCAGGCACCTCGATGCTATCGACCACATTTTTGTTCAGAACCTGGGCAGGTTTGAACCTCAGGATCACCAGCCCCACGATGACTGCCACGGTGTAACCCAAAGAAAGACGCGCCAGCGTCATGGTCGCACTGCCCAAAGTGGACCAGCCTGTGATGCGCTCGAATTCCTTGAATGCCGTCAGCGTGCTGAGAGCCACGATGGGATTCATGATGGGAGCGCTCAGCATGTAAGTCACCGCGCAGGAGATCGGCAGTCCCTTTTTCACCAGGCGGCGGATCACCGGCACCACAGCGCATTCGCAAACCGGAAAGACCAGCCCGAGAAACCCGGCCATGAACGTGGACAACACCTTGTTCTTGGGAAGCACCCGATCCAGCAACTTCGCAGGCAGGAAGGCATCAATGAACCCGGAGAGCAGGGTCCCAATCATGATGTAGGGAGCGCCCTCGAAGAGAATGCTGAGAAACGCCATCAAGACATCTCCAAAGGGGCTGGGTTCAGGCAGGGCAGCTAAAATCATGGTTGAGCCGTGTGTAAACGCACCCCGCCACTGGATTCAAGCGGGAAAGGTAAGCCAATCTCACAGAAGCCAGCTTTTCCTTGCGCTCCTCGTCGATTTTAGAGCTGCACGATCTTTCCAGCCGAGGGAACCTTTGAACTGAGGCTGATCGAAAGTCAGGCTCTGAGGCGTCGGCCAAAAACTTAAAAGGTCGGGGCCATCCAAGACCCCACCCTTGCCAGGAATTTTTCACTTATGAATCACCTCAAGGCAGCTCGACGATGACTTCGATCTCGATGAGGGCACCGAGGGGAAGTCCGGCGACCGCAACGGTGGAGCGGGCAGGTTTGTGACCACTGAAGGCAGCGTCGTAGAGGGGATTGATCTTCGGGAAATCCGCCATGCTGGTGAGGAAAACGGTGGCTTTGACCACGCGGGTGAGGTCCAGCCCCTGGCTAGCCAGGAGGGCTTTGATGTTGGCGAGCACTTGGAGTGTCTGACCTTCGACATCGGTGGCTTCGATTTTGCCAGTGGCGGGATTGATGGGGATCTGGCCTGAACAAAACAGGTAGGCACCGCTGCGGACAGCTTGGGAGTAGGGGCCAACGGCGGCGGGGACTTCAGGGGCGTTGTTAATGAGTTCCATGGGGTTTTGAAGTGTGGGGGTTGGTTAGGGGACGTGAATTTGACCTGCCCAAACAGCTGGGGAGCGCTTTCCAGGGCGGGCCTCGCCTCCGGGAATGACGATGCGGTCCTGCCAGAGAACCGCAGGGGTGGTGACGAGTGAAAAGGGCAGGTCGCCAAGCCCGACCCATGTTTGGCTGTCGGGATGGTAACCAAGAATCTCGCGTGGGAAGCCTGGATGCTGATCCTTGGGTTCAAAGTTGGCATTCGCACCGTCGTCTCCGCCGAGGATGAGGAGGTGGCCATCGATCACAGGGGCGGGACTCGGCGCGGCAACCGCCACCCGGGGCACGTCAGGCA
>JAIXVB010000743.1 GCA_027483245.1 Verrucomicrobiaceae bacterium
ACCTTCGTCGTGAGCGTGCCGGGTTTCATGTTGAGGAAATACTCCAGCGTCGGCACTTCATCACTGCGCGGATGCACGTTCACTTCATCGGCCGCAAAGCCGAGATTGCGCACGGTGAGTTCGAGATCGGGATAGGCCTTGTGAATCAAGGACTCAAGCCAGCCGTGATGCTGCTGACGATCTGCCAGACCGCTGCCGATGATGGCGATGTGATCGCCTTTTTGAAGCGTGAGCTGGGCTGAGGCTGTAGCAGCCCAGGTGAGAGCAGCGAGAAGTGGAACGAGACAAAGTTTCATGATGGCTGGAAACGCGAGCGGAGATTACGGCCTGGTGACCGGTTCCTTTCGCTTCTCCATCCCACCGGGAGTGAAGAAACCAGACAAGTTAATTCGCTGGACGCGAAGAAATCACGGATTCGACCACGCGCGCAGCAGCTCATGGCCTTCACGAAAACGCGGAGCCAGGGCTAGGGAGTCGAGCAAGTGTCGCTTGGCCATGACCTCATCTTTTTCACGCAGCAGTTGAGCCAGTTTAAAATGGGTCATCGCCGCCGTGGCGGGCTCGAGGATGAGCACACGCCGATAAGCCGCAATCGCTTCGTCTTTCAACCCACCCGCCTCTGCGGCTTCGGCGAGAGCCTGCTGCGGCGTGCGCAGAAAGGGATTCAAAGCGATGGCACGCTGGGCGTTGGTTTGCACCTCAGGCCAGTTCTGACGCGGCAGATCCAGCTCGAGGAGTCGCAGGAAAATCGACATCGCATCCGATTCACGCTCCGCGATGACGCGCAGCACGGCGGTTTCTTCTTCGATGCGATTGAGCTTCCGCAGCGCCAGCGCTTTGAGCTGATAACCTCCGTCGGCACCGCTGTCTTCGGGCACGAGCTGAATGAGCTGATCGGCTGCTGTGATGACCTCCGACCACCTTTCCTGATCCACCAAAGCGGCGACATGGAGGCGGAGCGCGGGCAGACTCTGCGGATGTTCTTTGCGGTAACTGGCCAGCGAAGCGGGATCACTCAGGTTCACGTCTTCCGGTTTGAGTTCTTCCCAATCCGCCAAAGCTCCGAAGTTTTTCAAAGCCACATTCCGGAGGTGTTCGCTGAAGTCTTTGTCCAGCTTTTCCATCGGCTCCGTGTGCGCGGCGATGGCGTCATTGATGCGTTTGCCCGCCGCGAGGTCAGTGAGGATGGCGCGCAGCTTGTCCGCACCGAATCGCTCCAGCACATAACTCACCACAAGGCTCGACTGATAATAGGCAAACATCAGATGCTCAGGACTCTTCGGATTGAGAAAGGCGCTGCTGAGTTGGCTGATCGGTGGGGTGTCTTTGTCCTCAAGGATGAACTGGCGAAACTGCGCATTCATTTTCATGCCCCAGGCGGGATGCTTCAGGCCCTCTTCATGCACGCTGATGCCTTCACTCAACCAGCGTGGCATGCGGTTCTTGGTCAGGGTGAGCGTGACGACGTGACAGAACTCATGCCAGAGGGTGGATTCCCAATTGTTGCGGCCATGGGCGAGTCCACCGGGGCTGTTCAAAGTGATCACCGTGCCGAAGCAAACGCCTAACAACCCCTGACCACCGAGACTGCCAAAGGTGCGGATGGCGAAGTCCTGCTGAGCGCCGAAGAACTCGACAATGACGGGTCGTTTGAGTTCCAAGCCATACTTCGCACACAGCGTCGCTTTCGCATCACGCAACAAAGCTAAGGCACGTTCGCCATAGATCGGCCAGTCGCGTTTGGGCATCTTCAGAATGAAGTCATCGAAGGTCTGGGTGGTGTAACCCTTCATCTCCTGCTCAAGCAGACCGATGTTATGAGCCTGAACATTGTAGCCATCGCTTTCACGGATGGCCGCCGCGAGTTTCCAGGCTTCGTCCTCTTCACCGAGACGCAGCAGGTCATGACACAACTGAACTTTGGCAGGCAGATAGTCCGCATCGAAGGCCAGCGCTTGGCGCTGATAAGCGGCTCCTTCCGCGAAGCGATAGGCCCGAGAGATCACACGACCTAACCCATGATCCACCACGGGATTCTGCGCCCAACGCTTCAATCCACGCTCACGCGCCGACTGCACTTTGCTGGCATCCGCCGCACTGAGAAAAGCCACAGCCGCGCGCAGGGACCAGGCCTCCGGGCAGTTCTCGCGCACATCCAGCACCTTTTGAATCGCGCCTTCCGCCTCGATGAATTTCTCGGCTCCGATGAGAGCCTCCGCACGCAGCAGATGCGCCTCTGACTGCAAGGGATTGATCTCCAGAGCGCGCATGAGATTCTCCATCTGCTTTTCACGGTCGCTGTTGGCATACGCCCTAGCCAGCCCGACTCGTAGATCCGCACTTTCACCGCAGGCTTTCAGTCCCATGCGAAAAACCTCCGCCGCGCGCTGAGCATCTTCTTTGTCCAAAGCCAATCGCCCTTCCGACAAGTAGGCCGATTCGAGCTTCGGGTCCTTTTGCTGCGCCACGGTGAAGTATTGGGCGATGACCTTTTTCGCATCGGCCTTCAAGGCCAACGCCGCTTCTCCAAGCGCGACCCAATCCGCGGCACTGCGCTCTTTGGCGGGCTTGGCTTTGGCAGCGGCGTTGACTTCGGCGAGGCAGGTTTGGGCAATGTCTGCGCGCCCGAGACGCAGGGCATTTTCATGCTGGAGCATGAGCAGTTCCAGATGACCGGGAAAGGTCTTCACCGCGAGCTGCACTTCATCTCGCGCCTGTTCTTCCTGCCCCTGAGCCATGAGGGCGCGCACGCGCAGCAGTCGCCATTCAGGAGCCTTCATGCCGCGCTGGATCGCGGCCTCACAGATGCGACCGCAGAGTTCATAGTCTCCGCGTGCCAGCAGATCCTTCATCGGAGCCAGATTGCGATCTTCATACAAGCGCTCAATATCCAACTCCTGAGCGGGCGACGTCACAACAATCGAACACGCAACACCGACAGACAGAAGGAAGCGATTCATGGAGAATGAAAAGGAAAGCGGAGAACAGGCCAGACCTGGAGCAAAACGAAGCGCCTGGGGTCAATCGTGCGTGAGAATGCAAAGGAGGCCGAGATAACGCTCGATCAAATCAACCTGAATACGCCCGGGCTTGACGTCCTAGCCGCTCAGGCCACAAACTATCGGCCATGTTTTTGCGCACGCTTTCTGCCGTCTTGCTTCTGTCCGCCTCAGCCTGGGGCATCGATGATTACAAACTGGGACCACTGTCTCAGGAAAATCCCGCGGTGCCGAAAGGCAAGGTGACGCAGATGCCCGCGCACACTTCGAAGATCTTTGAAGGCACCCTGCGCGATTGGTGGATCTATGTGCCTGCTCAGTATCAGGCGGACAAACCCGCCAACCTGATGGTTTTCCAAGATGGCCATGATTACGTGGGACTGAAGGGGGCCTGGCGTGTGCCGACCGTGTTTGACAATCTCATCGCCAGTGGAGACATGGCACCGACCATCGCCGTGTTTTTAAACCCGGGTCATAAGGGCGAAACCAAACCTGCGAGTGCCTGGAAGAACAACAATCGTGGCAAGGAATACAACACGCTGGGCGATGCCTATGCGCGCTTCCTGCTCGAGGAAATCCTGCCTCAGGTGCAAAAGGACTATCGCCTCACCGATGACCCTGAAGGCTGGGCGATCGCTGGAGCCAGCAGCGGCGCGATCTGTGCTTTCACCGTGGCCTGGGAGAGACCGGATCGTTTCCGCAAGGTGTTCTCCACGATTGGCAGTTATGTGGACCTTGCCGGGGGTCATGTGTATCCCTCCATCATCCGTCTGACCGAAAGAAAACCCCTGCGCATTTATCTCCAAGATGGGGCCAATGACCTGGACAATCCGTATGGCAACTGGCCTCTGGCGAATCAGCAGATGGCCAAGGCGCTGGAATTCATGAAGTATGATTACCACTTCGAATTCGGCGACGGCCAGCACAACAGCAAGCACGGAGCTTCCCTCTTCCCTGAGGCGATGAAATGGCTCTGGCGTAAGTAGTGTGGCCTACTCTTCACGACCTGGGCGCTCGGTGCTCGCACCGCCGCCCACAAAGTCATTTTCATCAAGATCGTAACCCACGACTTCGACCTCACCCCGACGCACTTTTTTCTGCGCCATGGCGACGGAGACCCAGCGGAACTCGGCATTGTTGTCGAGCAGGACCTTGATGACCATCGTCAGCGGAACGGCGAGGAACATGCCCAGAGGGCCCCAGAGCCAGCCCCAAAAGATCACCGAAAGCACAACAACCAAGGCCGAGATGCCAAAACGATTCCCGAGCAGGGTGGGCTGGACAAAGTTATCCAGGGCGAAATTGATACCGCCGTAACCAATGGCGATGCCGAGGGCAGCGCCAGTGCCGTGCTGGACCAGCGCCTCCACAATGGCTGGGATACAGGCGGCGCTGCTGCCGACGGCGGGGATGTAATTGAAGACAAAGGCAAGGATGGCCCACAGCAGCGGATACTGGAGATCAAAAAACCAGCACCAAGCTCCGGCCAACAATCCTGTGAGCGCACTGATCAGGGTCTTGATGCCGAGATACTTCTGAATGTCGGTCGCGCTGCGAATCAAACCTGTGAAGTCAGGTCCACCCGCCACACGCACAGCGACCAATCGGCGATGCGTGCCCGTGGCTTCCATGAGCACAAACATCATCAGAATCAGGATCATCACGAGCCCGGCAAAGACCGTCGCAAGGGTGCCAAAGGTGCTGCCGAGCATCGAGCCGATGCGCGACATGACATCCTGCTGCGTGGCATAACCGATGATGGTGTTCCAATCAAAAAGGCTCTCCGACAAGGCCTTGGCACCTTCCACCCCATTGTCATCTAACCAGACACCAAAATCCGTGAGGTAACGCTGCAATCCCCGCAGATAACGAGGCAGGTCCGCATTGAAGCTGATGAGCAGACGCACCGCCAGTGTGATGAGTCCTGCCAGCACGCCCAGATTCATGAGCAAGGTCAGCGCCAGGGCGATGGGACCTGGAATGCGATGCCGGGTGAGCCAACGCAGCAGAGGAAAACTCAACACGGCGAGAAAGAACGCGTAAGCCATCGGCACTAAAATGCCCGCAGCCAATTTCATGCCCGTGAGCACGACCACCAGACAAGCCAGCGTAAGCATCATCTGCGAGCTCTTGCGCCCCCAATCCACGCTATCATGTGACTCCTGAATGATCATGAGCGACTGTCCTAGAGATGGCCGGACTCTCAAGGAAAAAGACAAACCCAAGCGCTCTCGAGCGCCCTATTTCCACTCAGGTTGCTTGCGATTCAGGCACTCGCTCAACCAGCGCACCAACTCGGCCACCGATTCGTGTTTTTTCCGCAAGGCCGAAAGAGACTGCCAGTCGATGCGCTGACGGGGTGCAGGCACGGTGATTTTTTGGATGCGCAGCTTTCCCTGCACGCCTTCAAACTCAGCCGCGGACATGGCACGCAGCTCCGTGGCGGTGGGCAGTTCATCCAACTGCGCGGTGCTGATGCCGAGGCTGCTGATGCCAACGCCGAATTGATTCCCCAGGCTGCGCAGAGCATCGACCAGGGCTTCGTCATTGAGAGGTTCTGCAATGACCAACTCACTCTGCAGTGCCCAACGCGTGGCACTGAGTGCCTGGAAAAAATCAGCGGTGAAGCTGTCTAGAGTCAGGCCGATCTTGAGCTGCACGCCACTGAGCCCAACTTCCGGCCCGCCGAGATGACGGCGCAGATCCAGCATGGCGCTGTCAAAGCGGGTGACTTCATTTTCACCGGTCTCGAGGTCCCACTCAGCGGTGATGAGATCGGGAATGTCCCACTGCCCCTTCACATCGAGCAGGGTCTCCCCGCGTCCATTGAGCTGAAAAGGATAGTGAGCACGCAGCAGGCTGAGCCGCGAATAGATGGTCAGAACGCGCTGAAAACGCATCTGCATGATGTCCTCATCCACCTCACTGGCCCCGAAAAGAAACCGCGCGGTGCCACTGGTGGGAGCGGGTTTGGTGACACGCTGATAATACCCCTGCCCCTGATCGACCTTCGCAATGGGCGAGGTGCTGTCGTAACTGAGGATGGAAAAGTGATAACGCAGCGTGGCATCGCTGTAATCATCGCCCAAACGCAAACGCACGAGACGTATCAACTCCGTGCCTTTGATAGCCTGCTCAGGATCATCAGGAAGGATGTCCGGGAGAATGTGTCGGAGTTGTTCGCGCAGGTTCATGCCAGCGTAAGGATCAGAAGAAGCTGGAGAATGCAGGAGACGGGCCACTTTGGTCAAGATGTAATGCTGAGTGCGATGAAGTCGGTGGGGCGTTTGTTAGCTCTTCGACTCGTCTTTGATCCGATAAGCCACGCGGCGGCTGTTCAGCCAACGCACACCGAACATGTCACAGGTGGCACGCCAGGCACGATTGCCAAAACCATACTTGCTGACGCCATGCACACGCGGGCGATGATTCACGGGCATCTCAGTGACACGGAAATCCATGTTCCGAATCAACGCAGGTATGAAGCGATGCATGCCATTGAAGAGTAACAGGGCCTCACGGCATTCACGGCGCATGACCTTCAGAGTGCAGCCGGTGTCGCGCACATGGTCACCGACGAAACGTGATCGCACGCCATTGGCGATGCGGCTTTGCAAACGTTTGAAAGGTGTGTCTTTGCGTTTGGCACGATAACCGCAGACGAGATCAAACCCTTCGTTGAGCTTGGCAATCATCGCCGGGATGTCGGCGGGATCGTTTTGCAAATCGCCATCCAGCGTCACGATGATGCCGCCACGCGCCCCATGAATGCCGGCATGCATGGCGGCGCTCTGACCTGCATTTTTGGCGAATTCCAGCAAACGCACCCGCTCACTGCGCTGGACACGGCTCACGGTTGCATCCGTGCTGCCGTCATCGACGAGAACGATTTCATAATCCAGGCCCTCCAGCGCTGAGGCGAGTTGAAGCTGGAGTTCAGCCACGTTGTCCTCCTCATTGTAAAGGGGCACGACGATGGAAATGGCGGGAGTCTGGAGCATGGCAGGCGGGGCATTCATCCATCCCGCGCAGGCTTGGCGTGGCAAGCAGAGATTTGCAGGCTTAGCGGTTCGTCGGCACCGCGATCACTTCAGGCGGACGCCGCCGCACGCCGATAAAAACCGGTGACTGCTGCTGCTCCAACCAGCGATGTTTGAAAGGCAGGATCGTATTGAAGGCCGAAAAGTGCCAGGGCCCGTCTTCTGTGCGCACGCTGTATTGCAGGGCGCGACCGCCATCCAGCAGAGTGGCATGTTGGAGATCCAGCTTGCGGGCGATCTCGGTGACTTCAGACACGTTCATAACCCCGCCGTCTCCAGAAAGAATGAAGACAATCGTGCCATCCTTCTTCATGCCAGCCAAGGAGCGGTAGGTGATCTTGGACCCATCGTAAAAGGCGTCGGGTTTTTGATCCACATACGAGAAGACCGTGTGATTTTTCATCACCGAGGGATAGCCCTGTGTGCCTTCTTCAATCGGCCCAGGCACGGCTTCGACGAGTGACTTCGGCCCAAAGTAAGGTCGCCCTGCTTTGACAAAGAAGCAGCCACTCCACTCTGGAAAGGCTGCATTCACCTGCACCCCATCGTGCCAAACCCAACCCAGAGGCTTGCCCTTGGGATCCCGGAAATTTGCAGTGATGGAGAACCAAAGATTCTCAGACTTCATGCGCTCGGCAGCGGTGGTGCCAGCGAACTTCGACCGGTAAGTGGTCATGAATTCAAAGGACTCTGGCGCGATGGTGATGACATGCACCTCCGCGCCAAAAAGCGTCTGGGTGAGTCCACCGAGAAACCCTGCCTCACGACGCACCTTCAGCGTGGCCCAACTCAGTCCTGGCTCACGATGCCGCTCGACCAGCGCTTGGTTGATCTCCGCCACACTGACGCGTGAGACACTCTGCCACTCGCCTTTGCGGGTGCGCAGGCTCAGCGCTTGTTTGGACTCGCGCACGGCAACTGCGACGAGATTGCTGCCGACATTAAAAAACAATTCTCCACCGACCCATGCAAGGAGCAAAGCCGCCAGCAGCAGGAGCAGCAGCGCTTTCAAACAACCTCGATTCTTACCTGCCGTCTTTTTCTTCTTCACAAGGGGATGCCTCATGATGCTGCGGAATCACGCTGAGTCAAAAGGCCACTGCCTCAAAGCCTCATTCCAAAATGCACCTGCCGCCCAATCTCCTCAAATCCACAAGACGGATAAAGATTTTGCCCAATCACATTCGAGGCCATGGTCTCGATCTTGGCCACCTTCAGTGACTGCTCACGGAAATAATCCAGCGCGTGATGGATCAAACGACGCCCCAAACCCAAACCGCGCGCAGCTTCCACCACCGCGAGGTTCGGGATGCGCCCGATGGAATTCACACGATCCACACGTGTGGTGATGTAACCCAGGATCTCCCCTGCCCGTTCAGCCACAAAACAGCCGTCCGGATTGGCCGTGCAGTCATCGTCGATATGGTCGGCCTTGCGCATCTTCCAGTCGCGCCCATTCCAGATGCCCAGTCGATCCTCCATCATCTGATCCAGCGCCACAGCACCGAAAGTGTCCACGGTGATGCGGCGGAGGCATTCCAGATCCTCGGCGCGGTAATGACGAATGGTGACAGGCAGCTCGTTCATGATCAAAAGGGCCAGCGGTAAGGGGCGTTGTGGATCAGCTTGCTCTTCGGATAAGCGGAAATGCGCACTTGGTTCTTCGAGTTGCCACTCAGCAGCCAGACATTGGTCGCATCCATCGCGTGAAGAAAGCCGATGTGACCGCTGCTCGCCTGATCAACGGTCAGCGGCTGGAGAATGCAGATGGCTCCATACGTGGCGGCCACGGGCCGTCCCCAGTTCCACCAGTCCGAAACACGTCCGCTCTTGGCTCCGCGATACCCTGACTGCTCCAGACACCAGTTCGTGAAAGCGGCACACCAGGCTGTTTCATCCGGTTTACCCGGCAGACCCACGCTGGCCAGATACTGCTGAATGCGTGGATTGTCGCCTTGACTCCATTCCTGCACGCCCTGCTCCATGATCGCGATCTGCATCCACGGAGGCGGTGCGGAGAAACCTCCACCGGCAGGCTGCTGCGGTGTGTCCACGGGCAGGCCCGTGACTTGGCCACTGACATTCACCAACTGGCCAGGAAACAACACCTTGCATTGATCCGTGCCAAAAGTGCAAAGCCCAGGATTCAATTTCTGAAATTGCCCGAGCGTCAGCCCGAACTTCTTCGCGATCTTCGTGGGATTGTCTCCTGGCTGAACCGTGTATTGTGCCATATCCACAGGCTAAACGGACGCGCCCCACTTCGCCAAGCCCAAATCCACTTTCTCCATGCCGATTCCCCTTCACTGCGTTCAGCTCAACTCTGTCTGGGAGGACAAAGCCAGCAACTTCAACCGCGCTCGCACGCTCCTTCAGTCCACCGCACCGGCACCGGGCTCGCTCATCATCTTCTCAGAGATGTTCGCCACGGGTTTTAGCTGCCGTTTGGAAGCCACCCTGGAACCTCTGCACGGTGAAACGGAAGCCTTTCTGCGCGAGATCGCATGCACTTGGCAGAGCACGGTCATCGGTGGCCTCATCACTCCCGGAAAAGACGGACAAGGTCGCAATCAGGCGCTCGTGATCGGCCCCGAAGGACAGGAGCTGGCTCGCTACACCAAACAGCGGCCCTTTTCACTCGGCGGAGAATCCAGCGTGCACGCAGCTGGAAACCACGCGGTTGTTTTCGCATGGGCGGGGCTGCAAATCAGCCCGCTCATCTGCTATGACCTACGCTTCCCCGAACTGGCGCGTGAGAGCCTGCAGCTCGGAGCCGAGGTGCTCGTTTACATCGCTGCATGGCCTGTGAAACGTCAGCAGCATTGGCTGACCCTGCTGCAAGCGCGCGCCATCGAAAACCAGGCCTACGTCATCGGTGTGAATCGCTGCGGCCAGGAGCCCCAGTACAGCTACGCGGGCCGCAGTGTCGTGGTGGACCCGCATGGTGTCATCATCGCCGATGCAGGCGAGCAGGAGCGCGTGCTCACCGCTCATCTCGATGCAGATCTCGTCCGCCAATGGCGAGCTGATTTCCCCGCCGCGCGAGATTTCACGAACGGCGGGCTTTAACGCAGAAGCGGGCAGTCGTTACGGCACCACTTCGCCAGAACCTGTGTAGATCCACTTCTCCACGCGGCCATTCTTGATCTGGGCCTGCGCTTCGGTGTCGAACTTACCAAACATGGTCTGGGTCTCGTATTTCACGATCACCGACCACACTCCATCGGCCAACTGGGGTTCTCCCCATTCCTTGATGATGTCAGGTTTGATCTCCGTGACCTGACCCGACTTCATGCTGGCGATCAGCAAAGGATAGGTGCCATCGGCATCGCGGGCAGGTTTGTCATTGCCTGCGCTGGCGGTCGCGCCGGC
>JAIXVB010000423.1 GCA_027483245.1 Verrucomicrobiaceae bacterium
CACAAGGCCTCACTCATTCACGATGACATCGAAGACAACGATGCCGAACGGTATGGCGAGCCCACCCTGCACTCGGAGCATGGCGTGCCTGTGGCGTTGAATGTCGGTGATTTGCTCATTGGCGAAGGTTATCGACTGCTAGCAGAAATGAAATGCGCCAGCCATCTGCGCAGTGCCTGCTTAAAAGTCGCGGCCGAGGGCCAACGCGAACTCTGCCGTGGGCAAGGGGCGGAATTGCTCTGGAACAATCATCCTGTCGCCCTCAGCAACACTCAGGTGCTGGAAATCTTCCGCAGCAAGACAGCGCCTGCGTTTGAGGTGGCCTTGAAGATTGGCGCTGCGCTGGCGGGTCAGCTCGATGACACTGCGGACGCTCTGCACAGCTACAGTGAGAACCTCGGGATCGCCTATCAGATCCGCGATGACCTGGATGATTTGGGCGATGACTCCGCCGCGGACAACAACGTCAGCATCCGTCCGAGCATCATCCTGGCCCTGCTGCGTGAGCGTGGCAAAGGCGAGGTGAAAGAGACGATGGAAGCGCTGTGGAATGGCCAAGCCACCACCCTGCCAGACAAACCCACGATTCGTCGCTGGGCTGAAGAATCGGGGGCCTATGACAAATCCACGTTGATGCTGGAAACCTACAAGGAAGCCGCCATTCGCAGCCTCCAGGAAGTGGAACTACCGAACCTCAAAGGCCTTCTGCGTCGCGTGATCGGCAAGATCTTCAACGAACTGGAAATCAAAGGCTGGTGCCGCGAGTTCGAACAAAAGAATCAGAATCCTGAATTGCGTGAGCAGGCTGCTAAAGCTGCTGAGCACCTTGTGCCCCAGGTAGCCGTGGCTTCGTGAGATTCAGTCAGGTTTAGCCTGCTCTTGGAGGATCCATAAAAAAAGGCGGACTGAGCATTCAGTCCGCCTTTTTGTTTCCTCTGAAAGGGTCCGACTAGCCGCCCAGTTTGGGGCTTTTGGGCTTGGTCTTCTTCTCTTTGTGATTGGGGTTCATGGGATTGAAGAAGGGATTCTGGGAGGGCGGGCCTTTGGTCACGTGCTCGACCTTTTCCAGGGTGGGTTCCTTCATGTAGAGCTTCATGATTCGGCTCTGGAAGATGGCGTAAAGGTTTTGGGTGGACCAGTAGAGTGAGAGGGCTGCGGCGAAGTTGTAGGAGATGAAGAGGAAGAAGAACGGCATGATGGCGAACATGATCTTCTGACTCTTGTCCACCGTGGTGGGCTGGGGGGTCAGTTTCATCTGCAGGATCATGGTCACGCCCATGATCAGGGGCAGGGGATTGAGGTCGAAGTCTGTGCCCATCAGAGGCAGAGAGAACGGGAAATTGAAGGTGTAGATCGTGTCTGAAATGGACAGGTCCTTCACCCACAACCAGCCTTGACCGCGCAGTTCAGCGGCATTTTGCAGCACGCTGTAAAAGCCGAAGAAGATGGGGATCTGCATGAGCATCGGCAGACAGCCGCCGACCGGGTTCACGCCATACTCTTTGTAAAGTTTCATGACCTCGGTCTGCTGCTTGGCGGGGTCGTCTTTGAATTTCTCCTGAAGCTCTTTCATCTTGGGAGCCAGCATGCCCATGCGCTTCATGGAGTATTGAGCCTTGGACTGCAGCGGCCAGAGGACAGTGCGGATGACGAGGGTGAGCAGGATGATGGCGACGCCCCAGTTGCCGCTGACGTCGTGCATCCAGCGCATGATCATGTTCAGGGGCTTGCTGATCCAGCCGAACATGCCGTAGAACATGATGAAGTCGCGCTGACCTTCCAGCTTGTTGAGACGGTGATATTCCTTTGGCCCGAGGTAGATTTCATAATTCTCCGTCATGCTGGCGCCGGGGGCCAGATCTACCGGAGGCAGACTCAGGGCGGACTCGATGGCGAAGTCGTGTTTGCCACTTTCTTCGAGGGCATACTTGTCATCGCTGTGATCCAGGAGGAAACGTTTGGCCCAGATCTTACCCGGTTTGTCGCCGCCAGGGGTGACTCGGCTAACAATGGTGGCGTAGAAGCGGCTCATCACCCCGCCGTAACGGAGGCGTGTGTGACTGGCGCGATGTTCAGCTTTTTCCTGCGAAAACCAACCGCCGCTGAAGTAGTTGGTGTCTTTGTTGCTGGCGTCACCGGCGTCATTCCAAAAGAAGCTGGGCTTCAGCACTTCGTCGGGGCTGATGCTGGAGGCGGCTCCGGCGTAGAGGTAATATTCCTCAGACTTGTGTGGGGTCGCACCTGTGTTGGTGAGGGTGATGTTGAGTTTGATGAGATGCTCATCCGACCTTTCGCCGTCTGTCAATTGGTAGGCCTTGCGAACGGTGATGCCTTCAGGGGACACGCCTTCAAAGGTGATGCCACGATCATTCTTTTCGATGATCTTGTAGGCGACGACATCCAAGCCGGTGGCTTCCCGACGCAGGGCACCGACGGGCTCCAGGGTTTTTTTGTGGGCGGTGTTGAGAGAGATCTTGTCACCTGCGGCCAGCACAGCTTGAGCGACCCCAGCTCCTTTGGTGGTGAAATGATAGGTCACGCTGCCCGCCGTGATGATGTGCTTTTCTTCGGGTAGAGCGGCTTTGGCTGCAACCTCCGGCGTGGTAGCTGTCAGCGCTGCTGCAGGGGCCGTTGGAGTGGTGCCTGCGGCGGCGGGCTGAACTTCCGTGACCTTGGGCTTGTTGGCTTCTGCCAAGAGACGTTGGGCTTCCAGGGCCTGCTGATTTTTGTGGGCAAACCAGTAGTTTGCGGCCATGCCGATGCCACAGAGGGTGATGACGAACCAGGCTTTGCGATCCATGCTTTTTGAGAAAATGAGGGTGTGGGGGCGAGGAGTGAGCAGTGATCAGTTTTTAGCGATCACTTTCAGGAGAAGGCGGAGCGTCGTTGGAGACGGGGTGACAGGCGCACGGGCTCTGGGCTTGAGAGGCTGGGGGCACCGGGTCGTGCCCATGTCCACCCCAGGGATTGCAGCGTAAAATGCGCCAGATGCCCAGGCGACTGCCTTTGAAAAAGCCGTGTTTTTCCACGGCTTGGAGGTAATACTCCGAACAGGTCGGAGTAAATCGGCACCCTGAGCCAGGGCCACCGATAAAATGGAGAAGGGGTGAAATGACACGCTGGTAACCACGGATGAGGATGCGGACGAGCCATTTCATGGAGCGGGCGGCGCAGGTTTCAAGAAAAGACCCTGTCGCTTTGCCAGTCGGACCCAATCTTGTTCCATCTCTGCAAAGGGCGCGTCTGCCGAGCGCCAACGGGCGATGGTGACGAATTGCCAACCGGGGGCGATCTCGGCGCGGTGAGCGCGGATGATTTCACGAAGTTGCCGGCGAACGCGATTGCGGACAACGGCATTGCCAAGACGTTTGCTGGTGACGAGACCGAACCGAAAATCAGCCAAGGTTTCATCACGGAGCAGAGCCAAAACAAAAAAGCGGCCCGCCTGGCTGCGTCCCTTCTCCTTGATCCGTGCAAAATCACGGGACTCCTTCAGATGAAGGCTGGAGGGGAGACGCATGGGGCGAGCCTGCCTGCACTAAGCGTGCTGCTGAACGTGGCGCTTGTAATGGACTTCCACGCCAACCGGCATGAGACGCTTGCGACCACGAGCACGACGGCGACGCAGGATGTCGCGGCCATTTTCAGTTTTCATGCGCTTGCGGAAACCGAACTGGTTTTTGCGAGTGCGCTTGGATGCTTGGTAGGTCCTCTTGGGCATAATCGTGTGGGGTGCTAAAACGTCGTGATTCTCTCGCCGCAGGCCCGGCCCATCGTGAAAAACAGCCTAGCCCCAGCAACAGGGGGCGCGAGACTACGCACTCCAAAAGCTTTGTCAAATGCGCGCTGACACTGGAGAAACTGTCTTTTTCGTTCCTTTGAAGCATTTTTCGCCTTGTCGGGCTGCTTCTGAAATCCCACACTCAGCCCCCTGATACCCCTCAAACCTGCCATGACTGTGCGCACCTGCCAACTTTTGACGCTCGCTTTTGCTCTGAGCCTGCCCTCCCTCGCTCCTGCGGAGATGCGGAAATGGACGAACAAATCGGGAGCCAGCATTGAAGCTGAGATGATCTCAGTGGATACCACGGCTCTGACCATCACGATCAAACGTGCTGATGAAAAGACCTTCACCATCCCGATTGCTGACCTGAGTCCTGCGGATCGTGAATTTGCACGCGTGGCTTGGCAGAAAATGCAATCGACGCCTACAGCGGCGACTCCAGCTGCTCCTGGGACGGCGCCTGCCCCGGCCGCAGCCAAGGTTGCCAGCGCCAAACCTGCCCCTCCTCGTCCGGCACTGACGATTGTTCCTGCGTCGAAGTTTAAGATCCCTGGCAACGCGGATTATCTCCGCACGGTTCAAAAGACCCGCCCTCGGCTAATTCATGCCGCCGCAGGGTTCACTTATTTGAAGGGACTGCCTGCAGCGGACCCTGTCGCTGCGAAAATGTTGGCCAATCTCAAGGCGGGTGGTGAAAAGGTGCTGGAAGCCCCTGAACTGACTCGAATCTTTGGCGAGCAGCGCAGCACCGTGACGCCGGGTTCCAAAGCGATGTTCCGCATGGCGACGCTTGGGGTCTTGAATTTCGTCGATGGTGATCCGCGTTGGAAAGAGCGGGGTGCCCGTGAACTCATTGCCATCACCGATCCTGCCACCTTCCAGAACTGGTATGTGGATGAACCGGCTGTGACGGCAGATTTCCTCATCGCCGCTTCCTTGGGTTACGATTATTTCCGCGATGGGCTCAATGCGCAGCAAGCGGCGGCCGCCCGGACCTACATGATTGAAAAGGGAATCGGTGCCCTGGTAGCCCTTCTCAAAGGTGAGCCCGTGCCGGAGTCAGCTCGTGGCAAGGCAGCGGGCACCACGACGGATGCCAAACCCAAGGCAGCAGCCAAAGGGGCGAAAAAAGATGAAAGTGATGCTGAGCCAGATGCTGAGCACATGGCGGCTGCTTCGGCACTGCTGCTGGCGGCGATTTGTTTGATCGATGAAGATCCCTCCGCCGCGAAACAAGCGGCCGATGCGGCGGGCAAGGTTTTTGGCAAAGGCATGCTGCGTTTTGCCCCCGCAGGAATCTGGCCTGAGGGACTGGAAGCCGGCGAGCATGTGCTGGATTACGCCATCATGGTCATTCAGACCCTGAAAGCCAATGCCGGATCCGATTTCGGCTTCAGCCTGCTCGAGGGTATCCCGCAAGCAGGTCTGGCGCGCATTCATCTTTCCGGTCCGACTGGTTCGATGTTCAACTACGGAGACGTGGCTGGCAGCATTTTACCGCGGCCCTGGGTCGCCACCTGGTTGGCAGGCGCGCATGGCAACATGGGCACCAAGGCTCTCACCGCAGGCACTGCGCCCGGGGCCGATACCGCTTACCTCAATCTGGCTGGCCACTTCATGTATTACAATCCGCACGCGGCGGGAGATGGAACCTCGGAGTCCCTGGATTACATCGTCCCGGGCGGCATTGTCACCGCGCTGCGCAGTTCCTGGGACAAAACGGCCTATTATGTGGCGATCAAGGGGGGCGACAATGCGATTCCGACCGCGCAGTTGGACCTCGGAACTTTTGTCCTGGATGCAGGTGGCAAGCGCTGGGGCATCGAGCTGGGGGCTGAATCCGATCGCGCTCCCGGTTTCAAACCTGCGGCGGATCGCACCAAGCGCTATGAGCTTTACCGGGAAGGCACGATTGGCCAGAACACGCTTTTGATGGGCGGCAATCAAGAGCTGGAAGCCAAAGCGGCGCTCTTGATTGGCCAAAGCACACCTGAGCGCGGGGTGGCGGTTATGGACATCACCAAGGCCTATTCGAAGTCTGCCAAAGACGCTCATCGTGGTGCCATGATGGTGCGTGGTCCGAAGCCTTATTTGGTGCTTCAAGACGATCTGAATCTGAAAAACACCACCACGGTGAACTGGAGCATGCACACTCGTGCTGCGGTGAGCATCGAAGGCTCTAAAGCGACACTCACGGA
>JAIXVB010000662.1 GCA_027483245.1 Verrucomicrobiaceae bacterium
CCGTAAGCCTGGACATAATCTCGGGCGAACAGATTGCCCTGATAGAGAGGGGCCCCGAGATCTTCGTTGAGGCGCCCTCCCGCCAGCGCCGTCCAGAGGCCGGAATTGTCAGCGATGTCTGTGGCCGTTCCTCCAGGGCCGCCGTTGTTGGTGCCATACTGACCCGCGTTGTAGCGGCTCAGGTCTGGGCCATGGCTGCTGTCGCCCAAGGTGTTGGGAAAAGCCCCAGGAGGCACGATGCCGGTGAACCCGTTGGAGGGATTGTTCCCCAGATAAAACTGCGCATCTCCCGGGATCCCGGAGGTGAAAATATTGCCTGTCCCAGGAATGCGGTAGCCATCTTGCTCCTCAAACCCGCCCAAATAGGCTCTCACCTCGCTCGTCAGAACGAGCGAAAGGAGGAAAAGGGTGGAGCAGAAACGGGCGGAAGACATTCGTTGATTACAATTTCCATAAATAACATTAATATCAATAAATTATTCTAGGAGGTTAGCGATTGCCTAAGCAAGCGGTTCTTCACACCTCTCCCTGAGCACCCTGATTGACTCCAGGCCCGGGCTCGCCAAGTCTGATGCCCCACAAGCATGAGTCAGCCCCCCACCGTCCTTTCCAAACTCAGCGCCTTTGCGCATCGAGTGAGGACATGGCCCTTTCTGGGGCGATCCGCTTTTTCCCTGGCCCTGCTGACCATGCTCTTGATGGCCACCCAGGGTCACCACCTGGATCATCCGGCGGAGGTCGCAGGATACGATTTGCAGAATGGAAAATTGATCGCCCAGCAGGGAGTCGGCCCGGCAGGACCCGTGCTGAAATCGGTCTCTCTGTTCCTGCCTTACCTGGAGCAGTGGATGATCGTGGGCGGCGCGGTTTACATTTTTATCCTGCTGCGTCAGTGGGGAAACCCACGAAAACTGGTGTTGCCGAGCTGGGTCGCGGCCCCTTCGGTGGCAATGTGGGCCATCGCCAGTGACATCGCCCGCCAGCTGGGCACGCTGCAAATGACCGAGATGGGAGAAGCCCCGGCAATGACCGCGTATTGGATCAAACTGGGCATGATCTTGATCGCGGGTCTGTGTCTGCCGATGCTGCTGCATTATTATGTCCGCAGCGGCGCACTGGAGCGCTACACGCTGCGCACCTTTCTGGCACCGCTCGTCTTTTGTTTCGTGGCCTTCTGCTCGCTCTGGATGATCATGGATCTGCTGGACAATTTGAAGGACTTCCAGGAGGCCAAGACCTCACTCGGCCGAGTCGTGCTGTTTTATGTCGGCATTGTGCCCTTCATTTTTGTTTCGGTCATGCCCGCATCCCTGCTGCTGGCCGTGCTTTACACCCTCACGAAGATGTCGCGCGCCAATGAGATCGTGGCCATGCTCAGCGCGGGCCGTAGCGTGGGGCAGATCCTGCGACCGATCTTCATCGTCGTGGTCGCCGTGGCGGTTCTGAGTGTGGCGGCCAATTATTACTGGGCACCGCGCGCTGAGGGCAATCGTGAAGCCGTGATGACCGCCCTGGGGGAACGCCAAAAGGACTCCATTCGCGCGGCGGCAGTCATGTATCGCGATCCACTCACCCAGCGCGTCTGGTTTGTCTCCACCTTCCCCTTCTCCCTGCGCGAGAGCCGGATGCGAGGAGTGCAGGTGCGTGAGGTCGGTAAGGATGGCGAAATCACCCGCGTGATCCATGCCGACTCCGCCATGTGGTGGCCGGGCGGTCTGTGGCGTTTTTATGATGGCCTGGAAGTGATTTATCAAAACGGTCGCGCTGTGGAGCAGCGACCTTTTGCCCGGGATGAATCGGGCACGCGTGTGCTGGATGTGAAGACCTTTGAGGAGACGCCCTGGAGCATGGTCAGCTACGCGCTGCAGCCCGACTACATGAGCGTGCCCGAGTTGGTCTCGTATCTGAAAGCCCACGCCAAAGACCCACCGGAGAAACTGGCCCCGTTTCACGCGCATTTCTTCCACCGCTTTGCCCTGCCCTGGCAGAGCTTCGCGCTGGCATTGGTGGCCGCCCCGCTTGGCATCGCCTACTCACGCCGTGGGGCCGTGGGCGGCATTGCAGGCTCGGTTTTCATCTTCTTTGCCATCCTATTCCTGAACAATCTCTGCCTGAATCTGGGCAAAGGTGGTCACTTACCCCCGTGGCTGGCTCCCTGGCTGCCGCATGTCCTTTTTGTTTCCCTGGGCCTGATCCTGCTGCATTTCCGCTCGCAGAATAAAGACCTGCCGAAGCTGTCTCTCGGAGCCCTGCTCGGCCGCAAAGCCAAGGTGATGCGTCCGCGCCGTGCCAAGACCGCCGCGGTGTAATTTCCCGACGTTCCGTACCATGATTCAAAACTGGTCCATCCGTTCTCGCTCCCATCATTGCGCGCAGTCAGGCCGTGCCTTTGTGGAGGGAGATATCTTCCACACGGCCATTTACTTTGATCCAGAGACGGGCGGTTACTTGCGGCGCGATGTCGCCCTGGATGCCTGGAAACAAGAACTCAGCGAGCGCACGCCCATTGCTTACTGGAAGACGGCCTACACACCGCACGTGACGGAGGAGCGCCCAGAGGTGACGAGCAAAGAAAGCGCCATGGCCCTGCTTCAGCGCTTCATTGAAGAAGACGAGCCCCACACGGAGAATGCGCGTTACATTCTGGCCCTCATGCTGGAGCGAAAACGCATCTTGTCTCCCACGGCCTCTAAGGAGACCGAGCAGGGCAAGGTGCTCTTTTACGAGAATAAAAAGACCAGTGAAGTTTACATGGTCCGCGATCCTGAACTGCGTCTGGATGAACTGGTGCAGATGCAGGACGAGGTGGCCACGCTGCTCGGCTTTGGTGGGCCTGCGGCAGAGGCGGCCAAGGCCGTGGGCATGAGCTTCACGCCTGAAGGCAAGCTGGAAAAGAAGGCTGAGGCGAAGCCCGATCCCGAGACCCCGGCAGTGACGCCGGAGCCTGAGAACGGGTCCACGACGGAGTCCTGATCACATCCGGCAGATGAGCAACTCGCGCTCGTAAATCATCTCTTTCGGGAGGTGACTGCGGAGATCGAGGAAGAGCTCTTCATGCGAAAGGATTTCCTGACGCCAGGCATCGCGATCAAATTTTTGAAGCTCTTCAAAGCTCTCTTTGGAGAATTCCAGTCCCGTCCAGTCGATGTCCTCGTAATGCGGCACCCAGCCAATCGGGCTTTCTTTTGACATGCCATGACCGGTGGCGCGATCGACGATCCATTTCAGGATGCGCATGTTTTCGCTGAACCCAGGCCAGAGGAACTTGCCATCGGCTCCCTTGCGGAACCAGTTCACGTGGAAAATGCGCGGTGTCTCTGTGAGGCTGCGTTGCATGTAGATCCAGTGGCGGAAATAGTCGCCCATGTTGTAGCCACAGAAGGGCAGCATGGCCATCGGATCACGGCGGACTTTGCCAATCGTGCCCGCAGCCGCAGCGGTCATCTCAGAGCCCATGGTCGCGCCGGCATAGACACCGCTGGTCCAGTTAAAGGCTTGGAAAACGAGAGGCATCGTGGTGGCACGGCGACCCCCAAAGATGATGGCGCTGATCGGCACACCTTCCGGTTTTTCCCAATCCGGATCGATGGTGGGGCACTGCGAAGCAGGGGCGGTGAAGCGCGAGTTCGCATGAGCGGCCTTGGTGCCTTTTTCTTTGGCGATCTCAGGCGTCCATTCATTGCCCTGCCAATCGATGGCACTGGCGGGTGGCTCATCGGTCATGCCTTCCCACCAGACGCCGCCATCGGGCGTGAGAGCGACATTGGTGAAGATGGTGTTTTTGCGCAGCGAGGTCATCGCGTTCGGATTGGTCTTGTCGCTGGTGCCAGGAGCCACGCCAAAGAAACCCGCCTCGGGATTGATCGCGTAAAGTCGGCCATCGGGACCGGGCTTGAGCCACGCGATGTCATCCCCAACCGTCCACACCTTCCAGCCCTTTTCCGAGAAGTGCGCAGGCGGGATGAGCATGGCAAAGTTCGTCTTGCCGCAGGCGCTGGGGAAAGCCGCTGCCACATAGGTCTTCTGACCCTCGGGATTTTCCACGCCCAAGATGAGCATGTGTTCCGCCATCCAGCCTTCATCACGCGCCATGGCTGAGGCGATGCGCAGGGCAAAGCATTTTTTGCCTAACAATGCATTGCCCCCGTAACCGGAACCGTAACTCCAGATCTCACGACTCTCGGGGAAGTGGACGATGTATTTCTCCTTGTTGCAAGGCCAAGACACATCGGCCTGCCCTTCTTCCAGAGGCGCGCCGACGCTGTGCAAACAAGGCACCACACGGCGGTCAGTGGAGTCGATGATCTCAAAGATCTTTTTCCCGATGCGCGCCATGATCCGCATGTTCACCACGACGTAAGGGGAATCGGTCAATTGCACACCGATCTGGGCCATGGGGGAATCCACCGGGCCCATGCTGAAGGCCAGCACATACATCGTGCGTCCCTTCATGCTGCCATCGAAGAGATCACGGAGCTTTTTCCGCATCTCAAAGGGATTCATCCAGTTATTGGTCGGTCCCGCTCCATCGGGCGAGGCACTGCAAATGAAGGTGCGATCTTCGACACGAGCGACATCGCTCGCATCCGAGCGGGCGAGAAAGCAGCCGGGCCACTTTTCTTCGTTCAGGCGGGTGAAGGTGCCTGCGTCCACCATCTGGTCGCACAGGCTATCGTATTCTTCTTTGGAACCATTCACCCAGTGCAGGCGCTCTGGTTTGCAAAGAGCCACCATTTTTTCCACCCAGCGGAGAAGGTGGGGATTGGTGCTGAGGGGAATCGAGGGGTCAATTGCTGTCATGAGAGGTTATGGGGTTGGTCCAAGATGCTGCTTTTATGCCAAAAGTCCTTGCTCTTCACCTCGCGAGTATTGGCAAGATGACGACCGCGCGAACTAAGGAGCCTTTGCGTAAAAAGCCAGCACTGACCTCACGCCAAGCAGGAACGGCGACGGCGCAGCCCAGGACTGACCAGAGCGGCAGCGATCAAAAGCACCCGTGAAGGCTCCGGCACCACGGTGATGGAAATGATGCCGGCCGTGGTGAACTGAGACAGATCCCAGGACCAAGAGGGGTCAAAACCAGTGGTGCTCAGGGAAAGCAGTCCGCTGCTCAGGCCACTGACGCCCGAACCGGTCAGAGCCGTCCAATCCAACAGATCAAAGGTGTCATTCACCGCTGGCGCATAACCCGCCGCAAAAACCACGCTGAGACTGCCCGGGCTGAGACTGCTCAAGTCCAACAAACCCGAGCCCAAACCATTGAAGACAAGGCGGTCATTGAGGCCATCCGCGCGCAGTTGAAAAATCGCCGAGCTGCCACTGGCAAACGTGACATTGCCGTCGGCAGGTGAAAACGTCAGTGTGCCGATGCCATCATTCGCCGTGGGCAAACCCGGAGCCACCGTACCCGCGATGCTCACCCCTTGAGCCCCAGTAGGTGCGATGGTGCCCGTGCCGCCTAGCGTCGCGCCCAAGACCACATTCACGGGCCCTGAACCCGTGGCCGAACCCGTGCTATTGCTCACCAAGAGTGTGCCAACGCTCACGGTCGTCAGGCCGCTATATGTGTTGGCTTGGGTCATCGTGGTGGTGCCACTGCCCGCTTGGGTCACCGTGCCTGTGCCTGTGATCACATTGGCCAGGGTGTAGGCATTGGAGCGATTCACTCTCAGGGCAGCGTTGTTGATGATTCCATTGTTACCCACTCCTCCTGTGGTCCCTCCATTGCCAATCTGGAGAGTGCCGTTTGAAATCGTCGTGACGCCAGAATAACCCACGTTGTTGTTTTCCAGACGCACCGCCCCAGGTCCAGTTTTTGTCAGAGGATGGGCCCCACTAATCGCCCCGGAAATTCTCATCGCCACACCATCGATCGCAGTGCTTTGCAGGGTCAGCCCGTCATTCAGCGTGATGTCTCCGCTGAAGATCCCACTGAAGGCCGCCAAGCTCGTGTAACCCAGGGTCAAAGTGCCACCGCTGCCCGCGACGACCTCGAGGTCATTGGAAAAGGTCCAACCACCTAGATAGTTCAAGAGCGACGCGTCTCCACCCCCCACACGTCCAAGTTTGACATCCCCTGTTCCGAGGGAACCCGTGCGGCCAAATTCCAAGGTGCCACTCGCCACCGTCGTGCCCCCCGAATAAGTGTTCGTGGCACTGATGCGCAGAATGCCGAGCCCCTGTTTGGTCAGTTCAAAGTTGCCGCTCATTGCGTTGAAAAGTGACGTGGTCACGTTGGCCGTCACCTGCGTGTTTCCCAGAAGGGTGATCGTGGCCGGTGCGGTCAAGGTCTCCCCCGTGCCCGTTCCAATGCTCGAGTTAAAAACCAACGCCCCCGTATAGTTGCTCGTCGCGCCAAAGGTCACGTTGCCACTCATCCGCAGATTGTTTTGCAGGCTTCTTTGGCCCGAGCCTCCAGAAAGCAGGGTCGAATCCGATTGCAACTCCAGGGTGCCAAGTCCGATTTGACCACTCACCAACTCTCCACCAGCCACCGTGCTCGTCGCTGAGTTCCCCTGTGTCGGAGCTCCAATCCGCAGCGTGCTACCACCCGCGACCACCACTCCACCGCTGAAGGTATTCTGTCCGTTCAAACCCACGGTGCCACCACCCACCGTTTGGATGCCGAATCCACCGCTGATGAGCACCGTCGAGTTGAACTGAAGGTAAGATCCTGCGGAGGTGCTGAAGGTGTTGGCTGCCCCTAAAACCACCGAAAGCGTGCCATTGCTACCGCGGAAAGCCACAGTCGTGGTGCTGTTTTGCAGCGTCACTCCCGTGTGCAGGGTCAGCGTTCGAGCTGTCGTGCTGCCGGTTCCATTCGTGTCAATGTTCAGGGTGTCCGCCAGTCGGCTGTTGATGTTGTCCAAGGTCAACAACCCAACGGTCCGATCGCCACTGATGCTGATGGTTGAGATCGTCCCGGTGCCATTGCGGTTATCCACCACCACATTTGTCGTCGGTGAAGAAAGGGGAATCGTATCGTTTACCCAGTTCGCTGAGGTCGCCCAAGAACTACCCGTTCCCGCGGCACCTCCATCCCAGTAACTCTGTGCCAAACCTCGTGCTGGAGAAAAGAGATCCACAAAGATCAGGGCGACGCATAGAAGGCCACTGATCTGCAGTGAGGCACATCGTGTGGCGACACTCGTGGGTGCAAAAAAGCTGAGGAAGACTTCGGAGACTTTAAAGTGGGGGACGGTTTTCATGACTCAATCGGTCTTCAGCACAGCCGGGTTGGGGCAGCGAAGCTGATTGGGTTCGGAGGTGTTTTTTATTGAGCGGGTTGAGGGGTGGTTTGCTGGGGCGCTGAGTCCGGAGGGGTTGGGGCACGGGTCTCAGAAAGGCGGCGACCATCGATCCCGATCCCGAGATGCGTGATCAGGTAGGGGTCCAGCGCACGCACCAGGGCGTGGGCAAAGGCGAGTCGATTGGCCGGGGTATCACGAAGTCGCGGGCGGTTCGCTTCGATCTGCACTCCGGTCACTCGCTGCGCGGGGTCGCAGTGCCGGGCGATGGTGTAACCACCGCGAAAGAAGGGTTCGTTTGGCACAGGCAAACGCGGGCTAGGTGTGGCGAGAAAACCCTCGTTCTCCAGCATGGCACCCAGGCTCAGCGGCCCATGCAGCAGCTCAACGTAGGAGAGCTGACTCCGCGCCATGATGAACTCCAGGCTGCCCGACTTTGCATAGCTGGGCTCATTCAGCGCCTCGGTGCAATCCGCTAAATCCAGCGCGCTGTGAAGGTAACCCAGCTCCACTCGCAGGTCCTTGTGCCCATGACCGTGCAGGTCGATCAAAAAGGCAACCCCGTGCCGTCTCACCGCGTCCGCACAGGCTTGTTCGATGAAACCGTGATGCTCACGCCAGGCCTGTTCCGCCACCGGATTGCCCTGCGCGGCTTCTGTGATCTCGCGGTTTGGGTCCAGGCGATTGCGATGCAGGCGGCTGATGATCAGATGCGCATGACGACCCGTTTGAGCATGCACCACCGCAGCAATCGTGCGCGCCAGCTCCTGCGTGTTCGCATCGGAGTCCGTGACACCGTCCACTCGGCGTGGCATCATCACAGGCTCCTCGTGCCCCCCGTGCGGCACGGCGATCACCAGAGGCAAGTCGCCGGGGATGTATTCGATGTAGGAGTGCTGGCCAAAGACACTGTTACCGACGATCCACTCCTCAGAAGCGACACCCAGCCCGGCTGCGGAGAGCCAGAGACTGAGGAAAAGAGTGCGCGTCATGAGAAGAAAGAGGACGCCCCTTACTTCGCCACAGCGCCGTCACTGTCACCTCACCAAAATGAGTGAGGACCTATCAGCTCTGCCCAAGGAACCTGGGTTTTCCTTTCAAAAAATACGCTGCGAACCGCCACCTGTTCCACCTGAATCGCCTCTGCTCAGCTCTCGCTGAACTGAAAGGTTGCGCTGGCATGGAGAGGGGACACGATGATTGCTATGAAACTCCTCTTCGCTGCCTTGCTTGCTGCTCTTGTATCCTTTGTGTGGGGCTTTTGTTCCTGGATGCTGCTGGGCTGGCACAGCGCTGGCATGCGTGAGTTCAAAGACGAGGCTGCCGTGGCCAAGGTGATCCGCGAAAATGCCACCCACGGCACCAGCATCTACATGCTGCCCTTTCCCCGCAAACCCATGTCCTACGCCGATGACGAAGCGAAGGCCAAGTTGACCGAAGAGATCGCCCAAGCGACCACTGAAGGCCCCTTCATCTATGCCACGGTGCGTCCAGGTCGGCGGGAGTCGAACATGGGAATGAGCCTTGGACTGAGCTTTGGACGCTCCTTCCTAGCCGCCCTGGCGCTGGGTGCGCTGCTGAGCCAAACCGTGCTGAGCTTTCCGGGAAAGCTAGCTTTCTGCGCTGGTGCCGGTGTCTTCGCCGGTCTCGCCTGCGTGCTGCCGCAGTGGATTTGGTTTGAGTTGCCGCTGCGTGAAGTCCTCGTCGGAATGGCCGATTATTTCATCGAGTGGCTGCTGTCCGGCATCGTGCTGGCCCTGTTTCTGGGGCGCGTGCCGACCTCCCGCGATCACGGTTGATCGCGGGACGTGGAACAGTGGTTCACTGAAATCTCAGTCCTCACTTTTCCCCAGGATGATTCGCGCGCCGCGCTTCCAGGTGAAGTAGGACCAGGTCCAGTGGATGAAAACCGATGCGCGGTTCTTCATGCCGACCAGGAAGATAAGATGGACAAATAGCCACATCAGCCAGGCGAGGAAACCCTTCACCTGCATGCCGGCAAAGCTGGCCACCGCCGCCTTGCGCCCAATGGTGGCCATGCTGCCTTTGTCCCAATAGGCGTAATCGGGGCGAATTTGCCCCAGCGGATATTCTTGGATGTTTTTGGCGATGTGCTGGCCCATCTGAATCGCCGCCGGAGAGACCCCGGGGACGCGGACACCGTTTTTATCCGTGAGGCTAACGAGATCTCCCGCTGCAAAGACTTCAGGATAACCCGGCAGGCTGAGATCAGGCTTCACCTGGATGCGCCCGCCGCGGTCCAGCGGAATACCGGCCAGCGTACGGGTGACCTCACTGGCCTCCACCCCAGCCGCCCAGATGATAATGTTGGCCTGGATCCGCTGATCCCCGGCGACGACAAAACCGGGGCCGACTTCCTTCACCGGGCAGTTCAGATGCACCTGCACGCCCATGCTGGTCAGGCGAGTCGCTGTGTAATCCGGCAAATCACCGGGGAACATGGGCAGCAATTTCGGCCCCGCTTCTATAAGATGCACATGTGCCTGAGTCGGGTCGATCCGGCGGAAATCATGCTTTAAAACCACTCGCGCGAGCTCGACCAACGATCCCGCCATCTCGACTCCGGTCGGACCACCGCCGACGACGACCATGGTGAGAAGCTTCTCGGTTTCTGCGGGAGTGTTAGCCGATTCCGCCTTTTCAAAAGCCAGCAACACCTCCCGACGAATGCGCATCGCATCGTCCAGGCTCTTCAGACCGATCGTGTAGGGCTCCCATTCGTTGTGACCAAAGAACCCCGTTTTGGCTCCAAGCGCGATGACGAGGTAGTCATAAGGCAGCACGTGCTCTTTCATGTGCACCTGCTTCGCTTCCAGGTCGATGCGAGTGACCTGATCCATGAGGGTGGTCACATTTTTATGCTCCGATAAAATCGCACGCAGGGGCTGGGCGATCTCCGTCGTGGAAAGTCCAGCACTGGCCACCTGATAAAGCAGGGGCTGAAACAGGTGATGATTCCAGCGATCCACCAGGGTCACATGGAAACGTGGATCCGTGAGCGCCTTCGCGCACGACAACCCTGCAAACCCACCACCCAACACGATCACTTCAAGAGGTTTCATGACGAGACAGGTAGCGCGCAGAAGCTATGCCACAACCAACGGCTGTTCCTAGATCTGAACCAGCCCAAAAACGGGAGTTATCACAGCAGACGCTAATTTTCAGAAATAAAGGCTCCCCACCTTCAATCATCCTGCATTGCCGCCTTTAATATCTTGGTTATTTTAACAAATAGGTTCCACTGATCATTTATTGGTGGTGATATTTTAAAATAATCCATCCAGATGCCAGCACCTGCCCTCATTGCCCAGTTGGAAATTCCCGTCTCGACGACTTGGGGGACCTCTCATCTGCTGAATCAGTTCGATGACCTCTTCCACGATTTCCTAGACAAGGGCGGTCCCCTGCCCCCGGAATACAGTCTTCTCAACCGCGCCATCCGCCATCTGGGCGACGCCGTGCGCGCTGGCGTGGTGGCTAAAGATGAAGTCTCCGCCTACATTCAAGACAGCACACTGCGCCATCTGGGCGGCACCATGCAGGCTGAGGCTCTCGAGCGTAAATACGGCTACAGCGGTGATTTTGAAATCATCGACCACATTTACACCCGCCACACACACCCAGACCCGAAGTTGCGCCAGTGGGACCTCTATTTCCACGCCCAGGCTGCCCCGGTCGCCGTGCGGAATCGAAAGGCCTATTTTCAGGACCTCATGCAGGCGCATCTTTCTTCCCACCGTGGCCCCGCCCCGCTGGAAGTGCTGAATGTCGCCAGCGGCCCTGCCCGCGATGTACGGGAGTTTTTTCAAAATCACACCCAGGCAACCGTGCGCATGGATTGCGTGGACATGGACGCCCACGCCATCGATTATGCCCAGCGCATGTGCGCACCCTGGCTGGATCGCATGACTTTTCACCATCGCAATGTCCTGCGTTTTGTCCCCACTCGTGGTTATGACCTGACCTGGTCCGCCGGGTTGTTTGATTACCTCAGTGATCGTGTCTTCGTTCACGTGTTGAAAGCGCTGATCGCCGTGACCAAACCCGGCGGTGAAGTGGTGATTGGAAACTTCTCTGACTACAATCCCAGCCGCGATTACATGGAGGTGCTCGGAGACTGGGCACTCATCCACCGCAGTCGCGAGACTCTAGTCAGCTTGGCGGCTCAAGCCGGAGCTTCACCCGATCAAGTGCAGGTCTTCTGGGAAGCCGAGGGGGTGAATTACTTTTTGCACATCCGGCGCTGATCAGCAGCGGACGATTCTCAACCTCACGACTGCGAGAGAAAATTGGGCGGTTAAGGCGGGGCTTTTTGATCAAAATCACCCGATCAAAAAGGCAGTCCAAAGCCGTGATTAAGGGAGGCTGGAAAAGTCTATCGATTTGATCTCTCCCCAAGAAGCGCTTTGCCTAGGCGCTAAAAGTCACATTTCACTTACATCTCTTGGTAGAACAAGGAAATCAAGAGATGTGAAAGAAGGGGTTGCCATGACAATGGAATCACGTATAAATTACAAAAATTATACAAATTGTGATCGCTATTGCAGGAAGCCCCCCTTCAACCGCTCCGCTTCACTTTCCAGCGGCGGAAAGGCATGTGCCTGTCACGCCCCAAGCAGCCCCACAAGTTGACCCGAAAGTTCTAAAATCCGCGGAAAAGTCGGCACGTTTTGAAGCCGAGCTTCAGGAACTCAATCTACGAAACGCTCGCCTCGGCGCATGGTTTGTGATGGTTTTGGTGCCTTTCTGCGCCGTGCTGGATTGGCTCGTGTATCCGGCGCGTTTCTGGGATTTCTTGCTCCTGCGCATCCTTTGCTCCACGATGTGCATCCCTCTACTGCTGGCCTTGGATCGCCCCTGGGCCTCGCGTTATCACCGCGTGTATCCTGTCATCCTGCCTCTGCTGCCTGCTGTGGCCATCTGTCTGATGATTTATTTCACCGGAGATGGCAGCTCGGGCTATTACGCTGGGCTCATGCTTTGTCTGGTCGGCACCTCCTTTGTCTTCCATTGGACCTTCCGCGAGATCGGCCTCACCGTCGCCCTCGTCCTGGCCTGTTACCTGACCGCAACCGTGCCGAATCTGCAATACAACGGCGATTTGCGCTCCATCGGGCCCTTCATCAACAACACGCTCTTCATCCTGCTGACCTGCGTGATTCTCTACTTTGGCAGCCGCCAGCACCACGGCATCCGCCTGCGTGAATTCGTCAACCGCTGCAAAGTGGAAGCTCAGCGAGAGGAACTGGCCAAGCGGAATGAAGAACTCTCCACCACCCTGCGCCGTCTGCGCGAGACCGAGGCGCAATTGACCCAAAGTGAAAAACTCGCCTCCATCGGCCGACTCAGCGCTGGCATCGTGCATGAGATCAACAACCCGCTGAACTTCGTGAAGTCAGCACTCTACGTGCTCAAGAAGAAGACCAAAAACATGCCCCCCGAGAGTCTGGAGTGCGTCACGCAGATCCTGACCGACATTGGCGAAGGCGTGGACCGTGTCGCCGCCATCGTCTCGGACTTGCGCACCTTTGCCCACCCTGAAGGCCGTGGGGCCGCCCCTGTGCAGTTGCAAGCGAGCGTGGCCAAGGTCTCCCGCTTGATGGCCAAACAAGTGGGCGATTCGGGTGCCCTGCTGACCTCCAACGTCACCGCCGATCTCGTGGCTTTTGGCGATGAAAACCACATCATCCAGATCCTCATCAACCTCATCCAAAACAGCCTGGATGCCATGGCTCATCGGGACGTGACTCCCGAGATCACCCTCACCGCCCGCGAAGAGTCGGATGGCAGCGTCGTGCTCGAAGTCCGCGACAATGGCACCGGCATTCCCGAAGAGCATCTTCAACGCATTTTCGACCCCTTCTTCACCACCAAACAGGTGGGCCAAGGCATGGGTTTAGGTCTCAGCCTCTGCTACCGCATGATGCAGGGCATGGCTGGCAGCATCGAAGTGGCCAGCCAGCCCGGACAATTCACCGTGTTCACGCTTCGATTTCCCCCCGCCCCCGTCTCATGAACACGCCCAGCACTCACGCTTTCCACATCCTTTATGTGGATGATGAAGAAAAGGCTCTGCTCTATTTCCGGCAGATGTTTGAGGACGAGTTCATCATCCACACCGCCAACAATGCCGCTGATGGCTACCGCATTCTCGAAGCTTATGGCAGCCGCATCGCCGTCTTGCTGACCGATCAACGCATGCCCGGTGAAAGTGGAGTCGAGCTCATGGAACGCGCTCGCCGCCTGCATCCGAACCTCGTCCGCATCCTCGTCACCGCTTTTACCGACTACCAAACCGCGGTCAAAGCTGTCAACGAAGGCCGAGCCTACCGTTACCTTCACAAACCGCTCGACCCCGAACAACTCGCCACCACGCTGCGGCAGGCGATGGAGTTTTATCACACCCTCCAGGAGCGTGAGCAGCTCCTCCGAGAAAACGCGGAAACCATCCGTGGCACCCTCATGGCCGATAAAGTCGCCGGCATGGGCATCATGGCTGAGGGCCTCAATCATCACCTGCGCAACGCCCTGACGGTGGTCCGCGCCTTCATCGACCTCGCCCCCATGAAACTCATGGAAGAAATCGAAGGTCGCCCGCCCCGTGACACCAATTTCTGGGTCGAGACTCAGCATCAGGCCCAGGCTCAGATTGACCGCATCCAAGCCCTGCTCACCCACCTCGCGCACGCGTCCCACGCCCGCAAACTCATCCGCAGTGACTCCCTCAGCCTGCATGCATTGCTTGAGGAAACCATGGGCACTTTTGTCGGCCATTTTCACGAAAAAAACATCCGCATCGAGTTCGACCTCGCCAGCAACCTCCCGCCCCTTCTCGTGCATGGAGAGCGCTTTCGTCAGCTTTGGCGTCTGCTGTTCATTGAAGAGATCACCCACCTACATTCTGGCGATCACGTGCGCATCTCTGCTCACCTGGAAAAGGATGTCACCGGTCAAGAATACGCCATCATGACCCTCACAGACAACGGTGCCTGGGGCAGTCAAGACCGCGCCGCGAACCTTTTTGACCCTTTCTTCACGCGCAGCCGCAAACCCGACGACTTCGGCGTCAACATGATGGCCTGTTATGTCACCCTGCATCTGCATGGTGGCAGCATTGAAGCTCGCCGTCTGGATCCCCAAGGACTGGAATTGGTCATGCGACTGCCGCTCGATCCCCAGCACAGCACGCCGGAGGCCCAGGACTTCTTCCAGCGTGCCATGGAGCACGAGACCCGCTGGCGTCAGCGTGAGGAACTGGCCGCCTGATCTCCTCAGCCGCAGGCCAGCGTGACTTGAAGGTGCCCCGAATGGAGTTCCAGACAAACCACCGAGCGTCCGCGCAGTGAGTAGGCAATGCCGCCATCATGCAGGCGACTGCCTGCCTCGACAAACCCAGGGCTGATACTGGTGTCAAACAGCACGGACCAGACGGATTCTGGACCACCCGGCAACGAGAAGGTCTGGAGCAAATCCCCGCGATTGAAGAGCAAGAGCAACGGGACCTCCGCATCCATCAACGCCCCAAACGCTGAGCGCCCGGAGTCGTGCCACTCCTCGTGACAAAGCAGGCTGCCATTGCCCTCCAGCCACGAAACGTCCGACAGTCCACTTTCGGGGTTGAACCGCCCATCAAAGAACTGGGTGCGACGCAGACAGGTCCGTTTCTTTCTCAGAGCGATGATCCGGCGAGTGAAGTCGAGCATCTCCTCATCACAGAGGCTCCAGTCGATCCAACTGAGCTCCGTATCTTGGCAATACGCATTGTTGTTCCCCTTTTGAGATCGCCCCCGCTCATCGCCAGCATTCAGAAATGGCACCCCGATGGAGGTCATCAAAGTTGCCATCAAACTGCGCCGCAGTCGCGCACGAAGTTGCAACACACGCGCGTCTTCGGTGGGACCTTCGACACCGCAACTCACGCTGTGATTGGCGTTGTCGCCATCGCGATTGTCCTCACCGTTCGCTTCATTGTGTTTGCTCGCGTAGCTGACGAGATCCAGCAGGGTAAAACCATCGTGTGACGTGATGAAATTCAGGCTGCTGAGCGCAGGCCGCTGATTCCAGCCATAGACATCCTGACTGCCGCACCAGCGTTTGGCGAACTCAGCCGTGGTGCCTTCATCTCCTGCCCAAAAACGGCGGATGACATCGCGATACTTGCCATTGAGCTCACGCCAGGGTTCCGGGAAACCGCCGACCTGGTAACTGTCCATACGGAAGATATCCCAGGGCTCGGCAATGAGCTTCACACGAGAAAGCACGGGGTCCTGCGCCACCGCTGCCAAGAATTGGCAGTTGGGATCAAAGTTGTCGTGATGATCCCGCGCCACAGTCACCGCGAGGTCAAAACGGAAGCCATCCACATGCATTTCCGTGACCCAGTAGCGCAGGCTATCCAAAATCAGGCGCAAGGTCGGTGGGCTGGCAGAATCCACCGCATTTCCACAGCCAGTGATGTTGATGTAATTCGACCCATGCTCATCAAAGGTGTGGCGGTAATACATCCGGTCATCCAGACCTCGAAACATTAGGGTGGGACCCCGCTCATCCCCCTCCGCCGTGTGATTGTAAACCACGTCCAAAATGACCTCAATGCCCGCCGCATGCAGGGCTTTGACCATCTCTTTAAACTCTCGCACCTGGCCTTCTGCATCGGCAGCCGCGGCATATTCGTTGTGAAGGGCGAAGAACCCGATCGTGTTGTAACCCCAGAAATTCGTCAGGCCTTTCTCCAACAGAAATTGATCGTCCAAGTGCTGATGCACCGGCAGCAGTTGCAGACTTGTCACCCCCAGATCACGCAGATAGGTCGTGACAGCAGGGTGAGCCAGCGCTGCGTAGGTTCCACGGATTTCCTCGGGCACGTCGGGATGGCGTTTGGTGAAACCTTTCACATGCAGCTCATAGAGCACGGTGTCCTGCCACGGGATGCGCAAAAGCTGATCGCCCTGCCAATCGAAGCTGCCCTCGACCACCACGGATTTCAGCGCCTCGGGCCCATTGTCGATAGCCCCAGGAAACGAACCCGGCCCCTGATGCCCAAGCATGTGCGTGGCGCCATCAGGCTTACCGATGATGGCTCGTGCGTAAGGATCGAGCAGGAGTTTGTTCGCATTGAAACGCAGCGCACTCTGCGGCATCCACGGCCCATGGGCGCGATAGCCATACGCCTGACCTGAACGCACACCTGGCACAAAGACGTGCCAGAGATCACACTCACCCCGACTCATTCGGGCGCGTGCGGTTTCCTGAGCAAGGTTTACCCCATCATAGAGACAAAGATCCACAGCGGTGGCGTGGCGCGAGAACACCACAAAATGAGCCCCCTCCGAAGTGAGGGTAACACCGGGAGTCATCGCTGCGATTGGTGCCTGGTCGGGAAACATGCGTCACCCATAACAGCAAGGGACGGGCCGCCGCATGAGGTATTTGTGTGCCATTGCAACGCCAACGCGATTCACGCCGCCAGCGGGGCCTCAAACCAACGACCGTGCTCCTTGATCAGATCCACCAGACGCTCCACGGCCTCTTCTTCGGGAATGTTGAATTTCACCGCTGTTTTGCCGACGTAGAGATTGATCTTCCCAGGGGCACCGCCCACGTAGCCAAAGTCCGCGTCTGCCATTTCCCCTGGCCCATTGACGATGCAACCCATCACAGCGATGCGCACCCCTTTGAGATGTCCGGTCGAAGCACGGATTTTTTGCGTGGTGTTTTGCAGGTTGAACAAGGTGCGACCACAGCTAGGGCAGGCGACATAATCCGTCTTGAAAATGCGCACTCCCGCGGCTTGGAGAATGTTGTAACTGATGCGTAGGGACTGTCCGGGAGCCGATTCGCCGTTGACGATGACCGCATCGCCAATGCCATCGCACAGCAGCGAACCGATGTTGGTGGCAGCGCAGAGGAGATTCGGGACAAAATCCGTTTCCTCGGTGGTTTTCAGCGTGTCCTTGAGCAGAATCGGGTGACGACGATCCAACTTCGCGGCGAGCAGACGGAAGGCATGAATCGGATGCAGGTCCAGTCCGTCACGGACGGTCACGAGCTGGGCTTCCACTCCTGCATTCAGCTCCTGAATGGCGCCGTCATCACGGGGATCCAGGGAAACCACCCCACTGTCTTCGAGGACGATCTCTGGTTTAAAATCCCCGAGTTTGTCGATCTTGTGCGCCACTTCATCCCACTTTTTCCGAGTTGTGAAGACTGCGACGGTGGCACCTCCACCGACTTCGATACCGTTTACCGAGAGCCTTTGGGTGGCACGACGACTGTAAACAAACGGATCATAACTCACCGGCGGCACACTCGCCCCTGTCGCTCTAGGAGGACTGACCACGCCGGTAGCGACGGACTTCACCAGCGCCTGAGCCACTGGGATCTCATGAATTGCGTCCTCCGTCAGAGAAACGCGGATTGTGTCGCCAATGCCATCGGCCAGGAGTGAACCGATGCCAATCGCACTCTTGATCCGGCCATCTTCACCGTCCCCAGCTTCGGTGACGCCGAGATGAATCGGGTAATTCCAGTCACCGCCCAGTGCATTCAGATGGGCCACAAGCAGGCGGTAGGCCTCGATCATGACCTTCGGGTTGCTGGCCTTCATCGAGAACAGGAAATTGTGGAAATCATGAGCCCGGGCAATGCGGGCAAATTCCAGCGCACTCTCCACCATGCCATGCGGGGTATCGCCATGACGATTCATGATGCGATCACTCAAGGAACCGTGATTGGTGCCGATGCGCATCGCGCGGCCCAGCTTCTTGCACTCCTGCACAAGCGGCACGAATTGCGCCTCCATGTAGGCCACCTCCTCCGCATAGGCCTCATCGGTGTATTCTTTGACCGCGAACTTCTTTTTATCGGCGTAGTTTCCGGGATTCACGCGCACTTTTTCCACCCATTTCACCGCCTCCATGGCCGCGTCCGGTTTGAAATGAATGTCTGCCACCAGTGGCACTCCACAACCCGCCGCACGCAGGCCATCGCGAATGTGCTGGAGATTTTCGGCGATCACCCGCGTCTGTGCCGTCACTCGCACGATCTCACAGCCAACGGCAGCGAGCTCGAGCGCTTCTTTCACACAGGACTCCGCATCGCGCGTGTCGCTGGTCAACATGGACTGCACACGGATCGGATTGTCCCCACCGATGCCGACATTTCCCACCATCACCACACGCGTTTCACGGCGCTGGTAGTGGTAGAGATCGGGGCAATAACGAAGATGGCGGGTGTTGGACATTGTCTTGTTACCAAACCCCAACCCTTCGCCTGTGCAATCACGAACCCACGGCAGGTGAAACGGGCCTTTGATCTTTCGGCAGCCAGATTTTCTCGGTTTTCTGCGCCTTTTTAGGTCCAAAGAAAAGGTCTCCCATGTCTTTAAACGTCACGAAAATCATAAACCCGAAGAGCATGAGGGCACAACCAGTCTGCACCCACTCCAGCAGGCGAGACTGCAAGGGCCGACGGCGAATGGCCTCCGCGATCGCCATGGTGATGTGTCCGCCATCCAGAACGGGAAAAGGCAGCATGTTCATGATCGCCAGATTGATGTTCAGCACGACGCTGAACCAAAGGACCTGCAGCAGCGCTGAAGGCTCCTCCAAAAGATTGTAATACACCCGGCCAATGCCCAGCGGACCGCTCATGTGGGCAGGGCTGATGTCCGATTTGGCAGAGAGCAGCTTTGAAATCATGCTGAACATGCTGCGGGCGGCATCGGAGACCTGTTCGGGAATGCTCGGATAATAGACTGTCATCTCACCCTTTTGATGCCACTCGATGCCAATCATCGGCCGTGCTTTTTCTTCGGTCGATGTCCAAACATCGGGCAGCCGTGGTTTCAGGGTCACCGCCATTTCCTGGCCTGCCCGCAAGATCTTCAGTTCCACAGGTTCACCCTTTTTGGTTTCCAGGTATTCGGCAAACTGCGCCCGATAAAGCAAGGGCTGACCATCCACCGTGAGGATTTGATCCCGTGGCTGGAGGCCTGCATCATGTGCGGGTCCGTCTTCGAGAACGCGCCCAACCATCGGTGTTTCTTTGCCGGCAATGCCCACTTCGCGCAGCGCAGGCCGATCAAAAATACTCCGCCACCAAGCCGTCTTCTCGCGTTCCAAATCGGGCCATTTGGATGAAACCGCGATCAGTTTCACCCCTTCTCCTGGGCGCTCCACCTCAAATTGGATCTCCTCACCTTCACTGGCGATCACTCCCCAGCGCACGCTGTCCACAAAGCCTTCAAAGCGGCGAATCGGATGCCCATCGATGCTCAAAATTTTGTCGCCGGGCTTCAGACCCGCCTTCGCTGCGGGTCCTTCCTTAGCCACATACCCAATGGTGGTGGTCACAAACGGCTCCGACTGCGGTTTGCCCAGCCAACTCACCAAAAAGGCAAAGAACACCGCCAAGCCAAAGCTGAAAAGCGGCCCTGCAAAGGCGACGATGATCTTATCCAGCGGTTTGATCGGCGGCAGGGGTTCATCGCTTGAGCTGCCACCTTCGATCGCGTCCATCGGCGCCATTTGCGGGAGTTTCACAAACCCACCCGCTGGGATGCTGCCCAGACCGTATTCCACGCCGTTGATGGTCTTTTTCCAAATCGGTTTGCCAAACCAGATGTAAAAGGCCTCCACCTTCAGTCCACGCCAGCGGGCGGCCAGAAAGTGACCCCATTCATGGACGAGAATCATCAAATTGAAGACCATCAACACCTCAAAAATGAGGATGATGGTGCGAATCACTTCACCAAAAGAACCGAGAGAGGAAAGCCATTGCATAAGAATCAAAGAATACGCGCCCCAGGAGCGCAAAGGCCGGAAAGCTAACACCCCCAGGAAAGAGGGCAATGAGCCAAATGCTGAAGTTTCGAAAAACTAGAACCCGCCTCACATCTTCACATCATGATGCGTTGATGTGAGGTTGACCCCTCCGCGTCCACGGCTAGTTTCCACCATGCCTGCACGTCCCAATGTCCGCCCTGAACTCGAAGCCGCCATGCGCCAGCGGATCCTCGTCATTGACGGAGCCATGGGCACCACGATTCGCGGCTATGGTCTCAAAGAGGCCGATGCACGTGGCGACCGCTTTTTGAGCAATGAGAAGGATCTGCTGAACAATGGTGACATCCTCAGCATCACGCGTCCCGACATCATTGAGGACATTCACCGCCGTTTCCTTGAAGCCGGGGCCGACATCATTGAGACCAACACCTTCTCCGGCACCAGCATCGCCCAAGCGGAGTTTTTTCGCGAAGTGCCTCACGGTCGCCGCAAGGACCCTGAGTTTTTCCAAGAAATGCTGGAGGACAAGTTCCTCAACGACATTGCCTGGGAGATCAATTTTAACTCCGCCCAACAGTGCCGGAAATGGGCGGACCTGATCGGCGAAAAAACGGGGCGCAAACGCTACGTCGCCGGAGCGATCGGGCCGCTGACCGTCTCGCTCTCGCAGTTCCCCGATCTCAGCGATCTGAGCTTTCGCTACGTGACCTTTGATCAAGTGAAGGCCGCTTATGCGCATCAGATTCGTGGTTTGATCGCCGGCGGAGTGGACACGCTGATGGTGGAAACGATCTTCGATTCTCTCAATGCCAAGGCGGCCCTTGTGGCGATTCGTGAGGTGTTTGATCAAGATGGCATCGAACTGCCCATTCAGATCTCGGCCGCTGTCGGGCCTGGCGGCGAAACGATGATCTCGGGTCAGATCACAGAGGCCTATCTGAATGCGATGCGGCATGTGAAACCTCTGTCGATTGGTCTGAACTGTTCGTTAGGGCCCGACAAGATGCGCCCCTTCCTCGAAGAACTTGCCACGAAGGCCGACTGCTTTGTTTCCGCCTATCCCAATGCCGGCATGCCCAATCCCCTGGCTCCAACGGGCTTTGACCTGCTGCCGCCGGACATGGCAGGATATGCGACCGACTTTGCGAAGAGCGGTTTCGTCAACATCATGGGCGGCTGCTGCGGCAACACGCCAGAGCACATCGCCGCGATTGCTAAGGCGGTGGAAAGTCTGCCTCCTCGTGTCGTGCCGACGCTCGAATCCGACATGCGCCTCAGTGGCTCACAGCCCTTTGTTTTGAAAGCCTGGAGCGCAAGCGCCACGCCCGATGAGGCCGAGACCCCAACCGTCCGACCGCCCTACCTGATGATTGGCGAGCGCACCAATGTCGCCGGTTCACCGAAGTTCGCGAAGTTGATCAAGGAAGGTAAACTGGAAGAAGCCGTGACCATCGCCCGCCAGCAGGTGGAAAACGGAGCCAACGTCATTGATGTCTGCATGGACGAAGGTCTTATTGATGGCGTGCCCATGATGACCAAATTTCTCATCCTGCTGCAAACCGAGCCGGAAGTGAACAAGGTGCCTATCATGGTGGACTCCTCCAAGTGGGAGATCATCGAGGCGGGACTCAAGACCCTGCAAGGCAAAGGCATTGTGAACTCCATCTCGCTCAAGGAAGGCGAAGAGAAGTTCAAAGAATACGCTCGTAAAATCAAGCAATACGGCGCTGCAACCGTGGTCATGGCCTTTGATGAACAAGGCCAAGCCGCGACCTACGAGGAAAAGATCCGCATCTGCGAACGAGCGTATCGCATCCTGGTCGATGAGGTCCAATTTCCGCCTGAAGACATCATTTTTGATCCCAACATCCTCACCGTGGCCACGGGGCTGGAGGAGCACAACAACTACGCGCTCGACTTCATCAATGCCACGCGATGGATCAAGGAAAACCTACCGTTCGCCAAAGTCAGCGGCGGCGTCAGCAACATCAGCTTCAGTTTCCGTGGCAACAACAAAGTGCGCGAAGCCATGCACAGCGTGTTTTTGTACTATGCCATCAAGGCAGGCATGGACATGGGCATCGTGAATGCCGGCATGCTAGAGGTCTATGAAGAGATCCCGAAAGAGCTGCTGGAGAAGGTGGAGGATGTGATCCTCAATCGCCGTCCTGACGCCACGGAAATCCTCGTGGATTATGCCGAGCAATTCAAAGGTCAGGCAGGTGCCGCGAAGAAGTCCGAAGTGGACATGTCCTGGCGCGAAGCTCCGGTAGCGAAGCGACTCGAGCACTCCTTACTCAAAGGCATCACTGATTTCATCAATGAAGACACCGCTGAAGCGCTGGAAAAGCTCGGCAAACCGCTCTCGGTTATCGAAGGCCCGCTCATGGACGGCATGAGTGTCGTCGGCGATCTCTTCGGCGCTGGAAAAATGTTCCTGCCTCAGGTGGTAAAAAGCGCTCGAGTCATGAAACAAAGCGTGGCCTACCTGCAGCCCTACATGGAGGCTGAAAAAGCCCGCAAAGCTCGCGAGCGTGAATTGCTGATCGAGATCGCTGAGAA
>JAIXVB010000327.1 GCA_027483245.1 Verrucomicrobiaceae bacterium
ACGGAGGTCGGAGCAAACTCCACCACCAGCGGACGCAGCCCCTGGCGTTTCACCTCGCGGATGCGCTGATTGCGGTGGCGGGTCTCCGCTTCGGTCGTGGCGTTGTCGAGAAAAAGCACGCCATCCAGGTTCCGTCGTCCTTCCGAAACGAGGCCCAGTCCGCCTTCGATGACGATTTCCTTGTCTGGATACGCGGCGTCCAGGGCGGTGAGGGCCCGCAGGCAGGCGGCCCGTTCTGCATCCAGGCTAATGGTGTCCAGGCCGGTGAGGACAAAGCCATCAAATCCGCGCTCGGCGGCTGATTGAGCGATCTCTCGCACCACCACCGCGACCCAGTTCGGGTGGGTGGCATCCAGGCGCAGGCGGCCTTTCTTCGATCCTTCCAGGACCGGCACGTCCACAGAACGCGCTACTTTTTCAGCTTCGGATCCTGCGGCGACCTCAAACAAATCCACCCGAGCCAGCAGGGTGCTGCCCAACGTTTGCTGCGCCTCGAGATTTATTCGAGCGTTTGAATCCAAGATGCACAGGTCAAACGCACTGAGCAGCACCGGGTCGGGCTTCTCAGAGAGGTCCACCATCAGCCGAGTCGGCTGAGCGGCACGCGAGGCAATCGGCTGAATCACCATAATGGCGAGGGCGAGGCACGTGCGGAAAGTGAGCTGCATGAGGTGCTGTTTCTATCAATTCTGAGAACTTGAGCACTTTAGCGTCTCAAATTATGGAATCAATAGTTAGCACTCACCTTTACAAACTCCTTACCGTTGGCAGGACTCAGGCGATGAGTTCCTGAATGACCTCGCCGCCGAATTGGCTGAGCTGTTTGAAGCGCCCGGCGTGGTAAAAGGTCAGCTTGTTGTCATCCAGGCCGAGCAATCTCAGGAGGGTGACGTGGACATCCCGCACGTGATGCACACACTCCACGGCCTCCATGCCCCGGTCGTCGGTGGCACCGATGGTGTGGCCCGCTTTCACGCCGCCTCCGGCGAACCAAAGCGTCATCGCCTTGGGATTGTGATCTCGTCCGTAGGCCGTGCCTCCCCGCACCCCATTGTCCGGCGTGCGGCCAAATTCACCGCACCAGACGATGAGGGTATCCTCCAGCATGCCGCGCTGTTTGAGATCAGCAATGAGGGCTGCGATGGGTTGGTCCACTTGGCGGATGAGATTGCCATGCGCCCGCTCGATGAAGTCGTGGCTGTCCCAGGTGCCCGCGTAAAGCTGGACAAAGCGCACGCCTTTCTCCACCAGTTTGCGCGCCAGCAGGCATTTGCGGCCAAAGGCATCCGTGGCGTCTTGGCCGATGCCGTAGAGCGCCTTGGTTTTGGCATCTTCCTGCTCCAGGTCGATCACCTCTGGCACCTGCATCTGCATGCGAAAGGCCAGTTCGTAGTTGTTCATGCGCGCCTGAAGTTCTTCATGCCCGGGATGCTCCGCCGCGTGCTGTTGGTTCAGCTTCGCCAGCAGATCCAGGTTTGCCCGTTGATGCTCAGGGGTGATGCCCTGGGGAGGTCGCAGATCCAGGATCGGTGAGCCCTTGGGCCGCAGGGGAGTGCCCTGGAAGTCAGCCGGCAGGTAGCCATTGCCCCAGTTCGCACTGCCGCCCTGGGGGTAACTGATCTCAGGCAGCACGATGAAGCCCGGCAGATCCTGATTCACCGAACCGAGCCCATAGGTGACCCACGCGCCGATCGCGGGATCACCGCCGAAACGATTGCCGCAGTTCATCTGATACATGGCCGTGGGGTGATTCACGCTGTCCACCTGACAGCCGCGGAAGAAACACAGCTCATCGGCGACCTTGCTGAGATGCTGCCAGGGTTCGCTCATCCAGGCACCGCTCTGACCATGCTGGGCGAAGCTGAAGGGCGACTTCACGTAGTAGCGTTTGCCGCTTTCCATGGCCGACTTTTGTTTCCCCGCACGGGTGAACTCGGTCAGATGCAGCTTTTCCAGCGCAGGTTTGGGATCAAAACAGTCGATGTGGGACGGGCCGCCCTCCATCATGAGAAAGATGCAGTTTTTCGCCCGAGCGGGTGTTTGCTGGGCTTTGGGAGCCAGGGGAGATCCCTTCTCCGCCGCCATCAGGGACGTGAGTGCCACGCTGCCCAGGGAGGTGCCCAAGCCATAGACAAACTCACGCCGTGTGGGCGCATGAAGGACGCGTGATCCCGCGCAGGGAAAGGGGTGAGCATTCATGTCGAAGAGGGCCACCTTCGCAAACTCCCTGCTTCAGGCCAATCTTTCGAGAAGCTCACTCGATCCTCCAGGAACTACTGAGCCAGAGCCAGCGCGCGCTCGGACTTGTGTTTGCATTGGCCGGTGCGCGCCAATTCATCGCAGTGCGCCTCGATGCGCATCGCCTTCATCTGCGGTTGGAATCCCAGACGGCGCGTGATGCAGTCATGAAGCATGGCGCTGTGTTCATCTTCAAACTCCACCACCCGATCGCAGTCCAGGCATATCAGGTGATTGTGCTCCGGTTTGTCGAGGAAGTTTGGATCGTAAAAAGTCTGGTCGCGTCCCAGGTCCACCTCACGCAGCAGCTTGCAGTCCACCAGCAGCTGCAGGGTGCGATACACCGTGGCACGGGAGACCGTGCGGTCCAGTTTGCGCGCCTTTTCCAGCAACTCCTCGGCATTGAAATGATCGTCGGTGGCAAAGGCTGCCTCGACGATGACCTCGCGCTGTTTGGTGCGGCGCAGGCCGGTGGTGCTCAGGTGGGCTTCGAGCCGCTCTTTCACTCGTGGATCCATATTGAGAACCGTGATAACCTAATTGAGACTGAACGCAAGCTACGATCATCTTTTGCTCATTCAGGCGGAAAGTCTCATCTTTACTCCCCATGCGCGCCTCAGCACTCCTCTCCATCGCTCTGCTGCTGGGCGCGCTGGGGCTAGGCGTCGAGATCGGCCTGCATGAATGGCAGCAGCGGCGTGCGACTCCTCAGGTTCCCCTTGATCCAGCCTTTCTGCGCTTGAGTCCGCTCGAAATCGTTCAGCTGCCCCTAGCGGTGCGGTTTGATCAGCCTCTGGGCACCGCCCATGGAGCCCTCACCTACAATGCCCAGCCCTTTCGAATGGCTCGTCATCTCGGCGATGATTTGAATGGCATCGGCGGTGGCAATTCGGACCTCGGTGACCCTGTTTATGCTGCGGGAGCAGGGCGCGTTGTTTATCTTGGCCGCCCTGGACCCGGGTGGGGAAACATGATCATCCTCGCCCATCACGTGCCTGACCTTTCGGAGCCGAGCCGCGAGCGCGTGATTCAGACCGTGTATGCCCACCTCGACACGTTCACCGTCGAGGCAGACCAGATCGTGCCGCGCGGATTTCAGATCGGCACGGTCGGTCGTGTGGATGAGAAAAACTTCGCGCATCTGCATTTCGAAGTTCGCGAAGGTCCCTACATCAACCCCAGCGTGGGCTATGCCGACACCCCGCTGAATTGCCTTTCGCCCGAGCGCTTCCTGGCTCAGCATCGCGGAGCTCCAGAGGACCTGTTGAACACAGCGCCGGTTTTCCCTCTTGAAACCGCACCCTCCACCAGTAAATAGCGGCCCTCCCGCGCCGGGCCGCCTCTCGCGCTTTTTTGACTCCCCTTGACTCCTGTATCCCTCTCATGAACAAAGCCCTCCTCGCTCAAGCCGCCAACGAAGCCCGTGGTCTCGCCATGGACGCCGTGCACAAGTGCTCCTCCGGTCACCTCGGTCTGCCTCTCGGCTCGGCTGAGATCGGTGCCGTGCTCTTCGGTGAATCCCTCCAGTGCAATCCTGATGAGCCGAAGTGGCTGAATCGTGACCGCTTCATTCTCTCCGCCGGTCATGGCTCGATGTTCATCTACTCCTGGCTGCACCTCAGTGGTTATGCCGTCACGATTGAAGACGTCTCGAACTTCCGTGTCCTTCATTCCATCACTCCAGGTCACCCCGAGTTTCATGAAACGCCAGGCGTCGAGTCCACCACAGGCCCTCTGGGTCAGGGCATCGGCAATGCGGTCGGTTATGCACTCTCTGGCAAAATGGCAGCGGCCAAATACAACACCGCCGACCACACGATCATCGACAACCACATCATCGCTCTCGCCGGTGACGGTTGCCTCCAAGAAGGTGTCGCTCGTGAAGCCGTGGCCTTCGCTGCCCACAATCAGCTCGACAACCTCATCGTCATTTATGATTCCAACGACGTCACGCTGGACGCCATGGCCAAGGTGACTCAGAGCGAAGACGCTCAAGCTCTCTACACTGCCCTTGGCTGGGAAACCGTCACCATTGATGGCCATGACCTCGACGCTGTGAAAGCCGCTGTCGATCACGCTAAAGCCAGCAACAATGGCAAGCCCAAGATGATCATCGCCAAGACCATCATTGGCAAAGGCATCCCCGAAGTGGCCGGCACCGCCAAAGGCCACGGCGAAGGTGGCGCCAAGTTCGTCGATGCCGCCAAAAAAGGCCTCGGCATCCCTGAAGGCACGCATTTCTTCGTCAGCGATGAAGTGAAAGCTTACTTTGCCGATCTCAAATCTCAGCGCATCGCCGCTCACGCCGCGTGGACCGCTCAGTTCACAGCCTGGAGCGCCGCCAACCCAGAGAAAGCAGCGGAACTCGACGCTGCCCGCAACGGTACCCTCAGCGCTGAAGAGTTGCTGAAGTGCATCCCTGAATATCCGCTGGAAGGCAAAGCTGCCACCCGCAACAGCGGTGGTGAGATCCTCAACCACCTCGCCAAAGCCATCCCGCAGCTCATCACTGGCAGCGCGGATCTCTTCGGCTCCACCAAGAACTACATCACAGGCGGAGGTGACTTCAGTGCCACCAACCCAACCGGTCGCAACATCTGGTTCGGCATTCGCGAGCACGCCATGGGAGCCATCTGCAACGGCATCGCTTACGACGGCCTCTTCCTCGGCAGCTGCGCCACCTTCCTGGTCTTCGCCGACTACTGCCGCCCAAGCATCCGTCTTGCTGCCTTGGCCAAACTGCCCGTCACCTACATCTTCACCCATGACTCCGTCGGTGTCGGTGAAGACGGCCCGACTCACCAGCCCGTGGAAACGGTCAGTGGCCTGCGCGTGATCCCGAACCTCGACGTCATTCGCCCTGGCGATGCCGAAGAAGCCGCTGCTGCCTTCGCTGCTGCTTTCAGCCGTGCCGATGGCCCGACCCTCCTCGCGCTCAGCCGTCAGGATCTCCCTCACCAAGGCATCGCCAGCGCTGCTACTCGTCGTGAAGGCACACTCAAGGGTGGTTACATCCTCGTGAAGGAAACCGCGCCTCTCGAAGCCATCGTCATCGCCACTGGTTCGGAAGTCCAGTGGGCCGTCGCAGGTGCCAAGGGCAAGCCCGGCGTCCGCGTCGTCAGCCTCCCCTGCTTCGAGCGCTTTGATCGCCAGAGCGCCGACTACCGTGAGTCCGTGCTGCCAGCCGCAGTGACCAAGCGCATCGCAATCGAAGCCGGCGTCACCGGTCTCTGGTGGAAATACGTTGGCACCCAGGGCCAGATCATCGGCATCGACCGCTTCGGCATCAGCGCCCCAGGCAACACCGTCTTCAAAGAACTCGGCATCACCGCCGAGGCCGTCGCCGCAGCGCTTGCTTGAG
>JAIXVB010000353.1 GCA_027483245.1 Verrucomicrobiaceae bacterium
ACCTTCAAAGGTCAGAACAAGAATCCCAAGGAAATCATCTGGCGCGGCCCAAAACAGGAGCCGAATCCCTATGACCTCGAGTGGGAAGATCTGATCGACGCGATCGTCAACAACAAGCCTTACAATGAAGTGGAGCGTGGTGCCAAGGCCAGCCTTGTGACGGTCATGGGACGCATGTCCGCGCACACGGGTCAGTTGGTCACGTATGATCAGGTAGTGAATCACGATCATGAGTTCGCTCCTGGCGCTGACAAACTCGCATTGGATGGCCCAGCGCCGCTGATCGCAGATGCGAGCGGGAAGTATCCGATCCCCTACCCAGGCCGCCACGGCATGTATGAATACGTGGTGGGCGGAGCATAATCACCCGCTCTCAGAGTCCAAGTCAACAAACAAAACACCCGCAGTTTTCACTGCGGGTGTTTTGTTTTGAAGGAAGGGGGCGACTCACTGAAACATCGCCAACAACTTGTAGATGAGGTAGGACAGCCCCGCTGTGATCGGAATGGTCATGATCCACGCCCAGACGATGCGTTCGACAAGGCTCCATTCGATGGCATTCCAGCGTCGGGCAGCACCCACGCCCATGATGGAGGTGGTGATCGTGTGCGTCGTTGAAACAGGCATCCCCATCGTGCCCGTCACGGCCAGAATCGTCGCCGCCGTGGCTTCTGCGGCAAAACCATGAACGGGCTTCATTTTCACCATCTTGTGCCCCAGCGTCTTGATGATGCGCCAGCCACCTGCATAAGTGCCTGCCGCCATGACAAAAGCACAGGTGATCATGATCCAGATCGGAATGCTCGCGCTTTTGTCCGGCACTTGGAGAAATTGCAGCCAGCTCGGCAGATTGTCCAGATCACCCGCTTTCGTCGCTCCATAAAGGGTCAGCATCATCACTCCCATGGTCTTTTGCGCATCGGCGAGGCCGTGTCCAAATCCCATGTAACCGGCACTGACGATTTGCAGCTTTCCGAACACGGAGTTCACGAGGTTCGGACGCCAGTTGCGAATGATCGCAAACAAGATGCCCATGAGAATGAAACCCACAGTAAATCCCAGGACTGGGGATGAAATCATCGGCACCACGACCTTGTGAAAGATGCCCTCCATATCACCCGTCGGCAGTCCCGTCTTCGAATCCATTTTCGCCCGCGACCAAATGAGCACGTGCCAATTCCAGCTTCCGGGAGCCGAGGCCATGGCAGCACCGATCAAACCGCCGATCAGGGCATGACTGGAACTCGAAGGCAGACCTAACCACCAAGTGATCAAATTCCAAATGATGCCGCCCAACATCGCACACAGGATCGTCAGAGTGGTCACGGCAACGACTTTGTCATCGATCAAGCCGCTGTGCATGGTCTTAGCGACGGCTTGACCACAGAAGGCACCGATGAGATTGGTCCCAGAAGCCAACAGGAGAGCCTGACGCGGTGTCAAGACCTTGGTCGAGACCACAGTCGCAATCGCATTGGCGGTGTCGTGAAAGCCATTGATGTATTCAAAGGCCAGCACCACCAGCAGCACCACAAAAAGTAGGAGCAGGGCAGAGGTCATGCGCGTTGCTCAGGAATATTTGAGGACGATTTGAGACACCACGTTGCCAGCATCGCGGCAGCGATCATAGACCTTCTCCATCAGCTCGTAGATGTCCTTGAGCATGATCGTTTGGATCGGATCGCGCTGACCTGCATAGAGATCACGCAACAGATCTAGCATGAGCTTATCGGCCGCTCCTTCGATGTGCTGCAACTTGGCATTCAAATCCTTCACGCGTTCCAGGTGCAGCTTTTTGCGCAATTCCTGGACGATGATGACCACCGTATCCGTGGCCTCCTCCATCATCTTGATTTGCAGGCTGAAATCCACGTCTTGGACACGGCCTCCTGTGATGACCACGCGTTCGGCGATCTTTTCGACCGTCTTGGGGATCTTGTAGAGAGCATTCGAAAGGGCCTCAATGTCCTCACGCTCAAGGTCCGTGACAAAGGTGCGACAGAGCTGTTCGTTGATTTCCTCGGTGATCTTCTTGTCTTTGCGACGGGTCAAAACGAGTTCGTCCAGGCTTTGTGCGGCAAGCGGCTGGGCGATCAAGGTGGCAAGGGCCTGCACGCTATGCCGGGCCTCCTGCGCACTGGCTTCCAGCAGGTCGTAAAAAATGTCGGTTTTGCCAAAAAACTTTTGGAGAGAGATCATGAGAGGTCGGAATCGGACTGCTAGATGGAGCAGAGCGCACCGAATGTGTCAAATCTGTAACATGGACCTCTGTTGCCGTTATGAAGCCTCAGCTGCGACGGCTCGCTCCAATTCCTCAGCAGCCTTTTCCCAGGCAGCCGTCTGTTTGACAATGGTGGACTCCAGCTTTTGCAGTTCTTCACTGAGGGCGCGGAATTTGACCGTGTCGGAGTAGGTGGCTGGATCTTGCAGGGCAGCCACGACCTCAAGCTTGCGTTTGTCGAGCGCGGCGAGTTCGGCATCGATTTTGGCGACATTTTGGTCCAGGTCCTTGCGGGCCTTGCTACGCGCATTCCGCGCTTCGGCTTCCAGGCGCTTTTGCTCCTTGGATTTCGGCGGAGAAAATTCGCGTTTGGACGAGCTTGCGGCCCCCGGTTGGCTGTTGGTCAGATTCGCGGTCAAGGCCTCGCGGGCGGAGGTGGCTTTGGTTTTGTCCAGGAAATACTGATAGTCGCCGGCATAAGGCGTGAGGACACCCCCCGAGATGTGAATCACACTTTTGGCCATCGCGCGGATGAAATGGACATCATGACTGATGAAAACCAGAGTTCCCTCGTAATCTTCCAAAGCGCCAATGAGCGCATCAATGCTGCCCATGTCGAGATGGGTCGTGGGCTCATCCATGAGCAAAAAATTCGGCGGATCGAGCAGCAGCCGCACCAGAGCGAGCCGTGATTTTTCACCCCCACTGAGCACGCCCACAGGCTTGAAGACATCGTCCCCGTGAAACAAAAAACTGCCTAACAACGTGCGGCAGAGATTTTCACCCGGACGACTCGGCAGATCCATGGCGGACTGCAAAACCGTGTGTTTCATGTTCAGCACATCCCCACGATACTGGGCGAAGTAACCGAGCTTCACGTTGTGACCGAGATCGCGTTTGCCACCCTTTGGAGTCAGTGCACCAGCGAGAAGCTTCAGCAGGGTGGATTTACCCGCGCCATTTGGACCCACAAGCACGCTGCGCTGGCCGCGCTCCACTTCGAAGTCCAGTCCTTGATAGATCGGCGTGTCATTGTAGCCAAACTCCAAGCCTTTGAGCGTCATCACCCGCTGACCACTGCGCGGCGGTTGGGGAAAGCGGAATTTCACCGTCTTTGCCGCTGTGGCAGGACCTTCCAGCTTTTCCATGCGGTCAATCATCTTCAGCTTGTCTTGCGCACGAGAAGCGAAGTTGGCCTTGGCTTTGAAACGATCCGCCCATTGCTGCATCTTGGCGATCTCCCGCTGCTGATTTTCAAAGGCACCCAGCATTTGCTGCTCACGGGCGGCTTTTTCACGGACATAGTCGTCGTAGTTGCCGCGATAGCGTGTGATCTTGCTGTGAGAGATTTCTAAAATGGCGTCGGTCAGCGCGTTCAGGAACTCACGGTCATGAGAGATCATGAGAATCGCACCTGGATAACCTTGCAGGTATTCCTGGAACCAGATGAGGGACTCCAGATCGAGATGGTTGGTCGGCTCATCCAGCAGCAGCAGATCCGGCTCCTGCACGAGCAGTCGTGCGAGGTGCGCGCGCATGACCCAACCACCGCTCAGCGTGCGGGCATTGCGGTCGAAATCACTTTCGCGGAAGGCAAGACCTTTAAGAATGCGTTTGGCCTTGGGCTCAGCTTCCCAGCGGCTGTGCTCATGCACATGGCTCGTGGCCAGTTCCAGCACCGTCATGTCATCGACCGGAGCGCTCTCCTGAGGCAGAAATCCAAAGTCGAGTCCCTTTTCCATCGTCACCTGACCATCATCGGGCGTGGTCTCGCGGAGCAGCAGCGAGAAAAGCGTGGATTTACCGGCACCATTGGGGCCGATCAGGCCGATCTTTTCGCCACGATTGATGTGAAACGACACACCGCTGAAAAGCGTGCGGCCTGCATAGGTCTTGCTGACATTGGAAACGGAGAGCATGGGAGAAACGAGCGCGCACAGTGGCGCTGAAATGCCGACTGTCGAGCAGCCAAGCGCTATTGCGCCTGCGATTCGAGATTCCCAGGGACTTGAAACACGCCACATCTCTGTCCGAAAATGGCGAGCAGGATTCGGCTTTCGCGGCATTCTTAGCGGATGTCACTGCCTGCCGATCAATGTTATGCCGCTCTCCTAGCCCGAGAGGCGCGCTTTGATGGGCTGTTTTTCACAGGTGTCAAAACGACCGGGATTTATTGTCGCCCCGTCTGCCCAGCCCGGACTCCCGCACGGAGTTCCTGCACCTTTTTCTCCACCGCCAGCGCGGCCGAATCGGCAGGTTTCCGCCCCTGTCTGCGCTGCCGACCTGAGCTGGCGCCCGGCACCCACACGGACTCCCTGCCCGCAGCTCTTTTGCAGCGCATTCAGGAGCGTGCCGCGGAGGGTGTGAGGCTGGCTGATTTGGATCGTGACTTGGGGCTGAGTCCACGTCAGGTGCGCCGATTGCTCTCGGCGGAGTTTGGCGTAAAACCTGTGCAGGTGATGCAGACTCAGCGCCTGCTTTTAGCCAAACAACTGCTCCAAGAAACGCAGCAGGCCATCAGCGAGATTGCTCTCGCTTCAGGTTTCCGCAGTCTGCGCACCTTCAATGCACTGTTTCGCTCACGCTACGGACTCGCACCCAGCGATTGTCGTGGTAGCAAGCCAGCCAAAGGAGAAGCTTTACGACTCAGGCTCGCTTACCGTGCGCCCTTGGCCTGGCAGGCCTTGATGGACTACTTCCGCAGCCGTCTGGTGCCTGGGGTGGAAGAAATCATCGGACATGAGTATCGACGCACCGTCGCCCTGGGGCCAGTGACGGGATGGATGCGCGTGTGGCCGACCCCTCACGAGAGCACCCTCACGGTTGAGATCTCCCCTTCACTTCTGCGGGTTCTGGGAAGCGTGCAAACTCGAGTGCGGCGCATGTTTGATCTCGATGCACGGCCTGATGCCATCGCTGATGTCTTAGAAAAAGACGAACTGCTCGCCCCTGTGATGAAGGTCTTTCCTGGCCTGCGCGTCGGAGGAGCCTGGGATAGCTTTGAGCTCGCTGTCCGGGCCGTGCTAGGCCAACAAATCACCGTCGCGGCGGCCACCACCCTTTCGGGTAGGCTGGCAGCACGTGTTGGGCAGGCTGTGGAAACGCCCTTTGCCAGCCTGCATCGTTTGGCCATCACCGCCCCCGCTCTGGTGGCACTGAGTGTGGAGGAGCTGTGCCAACTCGGCCTAGTGCGGGCGCGCGCGGAAACCTTGCATCATCTCGCCGAGTTTGCGCTTGCAGGTGAACTTGATTTTCAACCGACCATGGACCACGAACAAGTCGTCGCGCGATTGATCACTTTACCCGGCATTGGCCCCTGGACAGCTCATTACATCTCCATGCGGGCGCTGCGTTATCCCGATGCCTTTCCTGCGGCCGATCTCGGACTCCGCAAAGCCATCGGAAAGGGAGAACTCATCACCACTCGCGAGGCCGAACAGCGTGCCGCGCTCTGGCGTCCCTGGCGTGCATATGCCGCCGCCACGCTTTGGAAAAGCCTCACCCCATGAATTCGACGATCCACTTCACTGAGATGACTTCCACGCTGGGTGTCATCACCCTCACGGCCACAGATCACGGGCTCTGTGGTCTCTACTTTGCCGGTCAAAAACACTGGCCTCAAAACGCTTCATCTTGGCAACGCGATGACGGTCCACGTTTTGATTCGGCACGCGAATGGGTAAGCCAATACTTCAGCCGTGAGCAAACGCCGTTCGCAGGCCCCTTACATTTCGTCATCGGCACCGCTTTTCAGCAGCAAGTCTGGCGGGCATTGCAAACCATCCCGTCAGGAAAGACCTGGACCTACGCTCAACTGGCTCAACACATCGGTGCGGCCAAAGCCGTGCGAGCGGTTGGTGCCGCAGTCGGACGCAATCCGCTTTCGTTGATCATTCCCTGCCATCGTGTCATTGGCAGCAGCGGCTCACTCACGGGCTATGC
>JAIXVB010000486.1 GCA_027483245.1 Verrucomicrobiaceae bacterium
CAACCGCAGGGGTTTCCGCCCGCAGAACCCCTACCAGGCCAGTTTCCACAACGCTCTCAAGGTGCCCCGGGACACAGCAGCCTCATTCCAGGGTCACCGACCCTGCCAGTGCTCGGCAATCCTTCTCAAGATCAAGTTCCGCAGAGTTCTTTGCTGGGGCGCGATCTCCCCAGTGCACCTCCATCGCCTACTCCGCAGTCCACTTCTCCAGGCCTGACACTGCCTGCCCCCCAGGCCCCGCGAATGGACATGCGCACGCGGCCCTTGAAAAAACCGAGCCGTACCTCGAACATCTTCATGTTCAGCCTCGCGCTGCTCTTCCTCGCAGGGTTTCTCGGAGCCGCCGGTTGGATGTTCCGTGAGCCCATCATGGAGGTGGTGAATCGTTTCATGCCGCCCAAGGAAAAGGCAAGCACCGTGGAAATTCCCTCAGCCAATGTGGCCAGTGCTTCCACTTCGCTAGCCGAAAATCCTACCCCGACAGCAACACTGCCAACTCCGCCCGTTCCATCTGACACAGCCATGGCAGAGGCTCCGGTCACACCCGCCTTTGATCCGAATGAGCCCGTGCCACAAAAGGCCCAGCTCCCCTCCGCCGATGAACTCGCAGCTCTGAAGCAAGGCAGCATGCCGAATACCCAAAGTCTGCTCGAAGTTCCCTCAAAACCTCTCGCTCCCGGCCTCCAACAGACCACGCCTGAGACGGCCCCGATGGTCCCGCCCACTGGCGAAAACGAGATCAAAATGCAGGTTACCGAAGAGGCCAAACCGGCGGCCGAGGCCTTGTTAAAATTCCTCAACGCCGCCGATCTCAAGGAACGCCTTCGCTACACCCTCGCCGCCGATGCCATGAAACCGCTCATGGAGCGCTATTATGAGGCCCAGCCTTCCGGCCCCGTGAAGGTCGATGCCATCGCCCTGGTCCGCCTCGATCCGAAACCTCAAATGGGCGGCGGAGCTCACGCGGTCTTCGGTGTCGAAAGCCGCGGCTGGGAATTCCCCGTGCCCGTCATGTTGGAAGAGAGCAAAGACGGCTTCCGCGTCGATTGGCTTTCTTTTGTCGAGTTCAAAGACCGCCTGCTCGAGAACTTCTTCCAGGAATATCAGGAAGGCTCCGCACGCTTCCATGTCGGCATCACCCGGACCCATTACTTTGAAGACAAAGTGCCCAACGCTGGCAACAAAGACGCCTTCCGACTCGGACCAGCCCCACCGAATCCCTATCTCACCACAGTCTTCCTCGACAAAGACTCCGCCGTCGGTCGTGATCTCCGTGACCGTATCCCCTGGGGCGCACAGGTCTGGGCCATCGTTGAACTTGAATGGGTCAAACTCGGCTCGCAACAATGGGTGCAGATCGTTGGTGTGCCCCAGCTCAACTGGTATTCCGTTCCCAACGAACCCAAAATCACCCCCGGCCGCAATCGCAGCGAAGTCCCCACCGAGACTCAACGCGCGGTGCCGATTGGTCGTTGATATCAGGTCCCAAACATCCCAGGTCCACTTCGATGACCTGTTCTGGAAATGGCTGACTGCACCCCATCAGCGACCCGCTGCTGAAGAGACCTTCCTTTGTGCCCTCCACAGCCAGTTTCCGTTTTGAGGAAACGGTTCACTTGGCCTTGGCCGCGATCGCTTGGCCAATCTTGATGTCGAGCTCTGTCCCACGCAATCCCGTGGCCAGGATCATCCCCGTATCCCCATCGATCAACAGCGTCGCGGGAATGCCCGTGACGCCATACAGGCGGCTCAGCACCGAGCCACTGCTCTTGCCCTCACACACCTGCGGCCAGCTCATCTCATACTGGCGCATCACATCTGCCAGCCGCCCCAGTGTTTCGTCCTGATCCAGGCTGATGCCCAGCACCTCCAGCCCCTGACCACGATACTTGCGATGCGCTGCCACCACGTGTGGCATCTCCCGCAGACAGGGGCCACACCACGTCGCCCAAAAATCCAGCAGCAGCAGCTTTCCACGATAACTCCCCGGCATGTCGATGCGCATGCCTTGGATCGCGCGAGTCGTGAAGGTCGGTGCCGGATTGCCTGCGACCACCAGCGACTCCAGCAGCGGCAATCCCGGCGTCACTTGGCTCAGAGGAAAGTTTGTGGATCCGCCTTTGGATTCAGCCACCACCTTCTTCTTCACCACCGCGGCTTTGCTGGAACGTAGCCAGGTGAATCCTTCACCCGAGGCTGTTAAATTCTGCACCTCATAGCGGACATCCTGAATCATGATCGCATCCAGGGTCGAAACGTTCTCTTCTTGGAAGCTGTAGCGGTCATTCCCATCCAGATCCAAATACAGGGTAGGCTTCGTGCGGAAGTCCCCATCGCTATCGCCATCTTTGAGCAGCGCCTTCACCACCTCACCGCTCACGAGCGGCAGTTCCCCCGTGACACAACCGTCCAGACGATAAATCAGGGTCGGCAATGACGGACGATCCTTTGACATCGGCATCGAGTGGAATTGCAGGCCCACCTTCTCCGTGTGGCGGCCATAGGGTAGATTCACCCAGCCATAACCGCTCAGCCGATAACTGCCATTTTTCTCCTGCCGCCAAGGCTCCATCTTCACCGCCGGATCATCCGTCAGATCGCCATTCTGATTCGTGTCAAAAAACACGCGCCCTTGTTCTCCCAGGCTCCAGTCCACGAGCAAGCACGTCTTCACCGGCGATTCCCGAGGGCCCAACTGAAGGAGGCCAAAGGAAGGCTGCACCAATCCCTCCGGCAGCTTCGTCAGCTCACTTGGCCTCAGCTCCGACATCTGGATCGAGATCGGCATGTAAGATCGCACCCGCTCATAAGCCCCCTCGGTGTGAAAAGACAGCGCCACCTGGATCGGCAACTCAACCTTGGCGGGCACCGCTGCTGAACTCCGCTTTTCCGGCTGCTTCAGCGGCACCGTCATCGTCACCAAACGACTCGGTGCCGAGGATCTCGTCCACTTTGAAATCGCAAACATTCCCGCCATGAAAAGCACCACGCCCATCAGCATGAGAAACACAGATTTCATCACCGCCATGAGCATTCCCACACGCTTGGGTTTCACCACCTCAGGCGCTGGCCCCTTTGCTGGGAAGACCAGTGTCGCCAGCTGCGTCTGCATTTCCGCAGCCGTCTGGTAGCGTAACTCAGGAGACTTCTCCAGCGCCCGCAGCACGATCTCATCCAGCCTCACATCCACCTGCACTCGATGTGAAGGCAGCTGCAGACGATCCGTCGGAAGCTCCCCCGTCAGCAGTTCATAAAGCACCACGCCCAGCGAATAAATGTCTGCCCGATGATCCGCTCCCGAGAGTCGGCTCTGCTCGGGGGCCATGTATTGCGGCGTGCCACCCACCATCGTGGTCCCATCGCCCTGCACAGCCCCCGCCTCGCCCATCGTGTCCGCCTTTTGACCGACCATTTTAGCAATCCCAAAGTCGGCGATCTTCACACGGCCCGCCTTATTCAGCAGCAGGTTCTCCGGCTTGATGTCCCGGTGCACGATCCCCTGCTCATGCGCATATTGCAGCGCCTCACAGATCGGCGGCACAATCGCCAGCGCCTGCTCCGGGCTGAACCGGCTCGCCTGCATCGCCTGCCGCAGGTTCACCCCATCGATGAACTCCATCATCAGGAAATAAAAGCCACCGCTTACCCCGAAGTCATACACCGTCACGATGTTCGGATGATCCAGCGCAGCCAACGCCCGCGCCTCCGTCGCGAATCGGGCTGAAAAGCTCGCCGCCTTTTCCGCATCCATCATCAGCAGCTTCAGCGCCACCCAGCGATCCAGTGACTTTTGCCGCGCTTTGTAAACCACGCCCATCCCGCCGCGCCCGATCAGTTCCTCGATTTCCAACTGGGGGAAATGCGGAGCCAGTTCCTCCACCGTTGGCGGCTTTAGCGGCACTGTCATCGGCTGTGTCGCTTGGGTCCAGTTCATCGCCATGCTCATCAGGCACACCGGACAGAGCCCCTGAGTGTCTTCAGCGGACATCACTTGGCCACACTTCGCACAGACAAGGGCATTGGATAAAGGATCGCTCATACCATGAACTGACGTGACTCTACCCAACGGTTGCAAAAAAAGAATCAACGCATTTTCAGCGCCGCAAGGAGCACTCCCATCTCCGCCTCCACCAGCGACTCATCCTCCAGGGTGCAGGCGATCTCCTCTCGCACCCAAAAGCGGAAACGTTGTTTCAAGCGATGCACCGTCGATTTCAGCGAATTCACGTTCATCGCCAGAGACTCTGCCAGCATCGCCTGATCCCCATGCTCAGCCTCTCCGGTCAACCAAGGCTGCAAAGTTTCAAAGACCTGCCCCCGCCCCTCTTCTTCACACTCCGTCTTCAGCGCCGCCAAAGCCCGCGCCAGAACCGTCAGCGCCCATTGCCGATCAAAGGCTGCATCCGGTGACAACTGCGACTCATCCGGCACCCCCAACAGCGGTCCACCCTCGCCCTCCATCTCGAGAGAAAGCAGCACCATCCCACCCCCACGGCGCAACCGCATCGCCGCCTCTCGTTGGTGCGCTAAAAAATGCTTCAGCGACCCCAGCAAATACGAGCGAAACCGACCCCGCTCCTGATCCGCCTGATGGATCGTCCCGCCCTCCAGCATCCGCTCGAAAAAAGCATGCGCCAACTCCCGTCCTGCATCCACTTCCAACCCCTGCTGACGGAGAAACGCCAACACTGGCGCATAATACGCCGCACACAGATCCCGCAGTGCCTCCTGCCCACCTGCCGACGGTTCCTTCGCCCGGACCACCTGTGTCCAGCGAGTCGTGTGAAAAGAAACCAGAGAACGAGTCATGGCAGAAACCCCACCCTACATGCCGTCCTCGGGAAGAAAAGTTTCAGGAAATCGCCACGACGTTCTTCTCCTGTCCCGC
>JAIXVB010000597.1 GCA_027483245.1 Verrucomicrobiaceae bacterium
AAAGCGATGCACGTGGACCCCTTGACCGGCCATCAAAGCACCCCGGGAGCCTCCAAGTTCCTGCAAGAAGCCGCCCTGGCACATGTCCGTGCGATGAAGTGAGGGGCTGGGTGTAGCATGGGCTTTCCAGCCTGTGTCTTTGAATCCTGATGCAGAGGGCCACGTTGTCTCTCCTGACGGCCTAAAGGCAGAACTACGAACTCAAGCTCCTGCGATCAGGCCTTTGGAGCGGGCTTTCCCGGGTAAAGAGGTGCTTTTTCGGAGCTAAGCCGACGCCGGTGTCGAGAGGTGCCGCGGTTGGGTCTGAGGGGCGGTAGCTCCGGGTGTGAGAGGTGCCGCCCCTCAGTGCGAGAGTTACCGCACCTCGCGCCGAGGGGCGGTAACTCCCGGACCCGGAGCCCGCTTATCTCCGGTTCCCTGCGCCAAAGGGGGTGAAAAAGCGTGCGCTCAGGCCAGCAGTTCGCGAATGACGTGGCCGTGGACGTCGGTGAGGCGGCGATCGATGCCGTTGCTGCGCACGGTGAGCTGCTCATGATCCAGGCCGAGGAGGTGGAGCAGGGTGGCGTGGATGTCGTAGCAGGTGGTGGGGTTGGCGCGGTCGAGGGGTTTGTAGCCCCAGGCATCGCTCTCGCCATGGGTCACGCCGCCACGGATGCCCCCGCCACAGAGCCAGTTGGTGAAGACGTAGGGGTTGTGGTCGCGGCCTTTGCCACCCTGCGTGGAGGGCATGCGCCCAAATTCGGTGGTCCAGAGGAGGAGGGTTTCGTCCAGGAGACCGCGCTGTTTGAGGTCCAGGATCAGCGCGCTGACAGCCTTGGCCATGCCCCAGGCGAGTGGGCCGTGATCGCGCTCGACGTCTTCGTGGCTGTCCCAGTTGCGACGCGGGAACCCGTTGTCGTTGCCGCTCCAGATTTGCACAAAACGCACGCCGCGCTCGATCAGGCGACGCGCGGTGAGACACTTGCGGCCCATGGCATCGGCCTCCTCCGCGTGGTTGATCTCGGTGGGCCAGACTTTGCGATGATCCTGAATGCCGTAGAGCGCTTTCATGGCGGCGGTCTCTTTGGAAAGGTCCAGGGCCTCGGGCGCGGCGAGCTGCATCTTGGCGGCGAGTTCGTAGCTCTGGATGCGGGATTCCAGCCGTGGGTCTCCGGGCCGTGATTGCGCGTGCTGGCGATTGAGCTTTTCCAGCAGGCCGAGCCCGTCGTGATCTGAACGGGCGGAGATGTAACGACCGGCGGCGTGAGGATAGAGGTCGGCGATGGGAGTCTCAGAGCCGGGGTGGATGACGGTTCCGGCGTGGTTGGAAGGCAGGAAGGCGCTGTCCCAGTTCTTCGGACCGTTGGAGGCGAAACCGCGATGGTCGGGCAGGACGACAAAGGAGGGCAAGTTGTCGCTGAGGGAACCGAGCGCGTAACTGACCCAGCAGCCCATGCCGGGGAAACCGGGCATGTTGAATCCGGTGGCCTGCAGCAGGGTGCCCTGGGAATGCACGCCGGTTTTGCCGACGACATTGTGGATGAAGGCCATGTCATCCGCACAGGCGGCGAGGGGGGCGACGATCTCACTGAGCATCTTGCCGCTCTGGCCACAGGGATGAAAGTCCCAGACGGGTTTCTTCCAGGGACCGAGGCCGTTTTGAAAAGCCTCCACGGGCTCGCCGAAGTCGGAGGGCTTGCCGTGGTGTTTGATCAGCTCGGGCTTGTAATCAAAGAGGTCGATGTGGGAGGCGGCACCGCCCATGAACAGCTGGATCACACGCTTCGCTTTCGGGCGGGCGGTGGAGGCGCGATGCAGGCTCTCGGAGGCCTCCAGGGAGGACAAGGCCAAGGCCCCGAATCCCTGGCCCGTGGCGGCGAGAAAGTCGCGTCGGCTTTGCAGCGTGAATGGGGCAGGGGACTTCATGGCGGGTGGACTCCGCCGCAGACTACGCGCTTTTCAGGTCACTCCTTCTCCAGGATCTGAAACAAGTTGTGATAACGGTCGGTCCAGAGCGGCACGTCGATCTTCTTTTCGTCGTCGGGTTGCTCGGTCGGGTTGGCTTTGAGAAAGGCTTCGTTCTGAGTCACCAGCACGTAGTCGGTTTCGTCAAAGTCACCGTCTTCATCGCTGAGCACTCGGGTGGTGCGCCAGCCGAGGGCCTCGGCCTGCTTTTCCACGACGGGGGTGAGCTGGAGATAACTGTTGGTAACATGCACGGCGAGGATGCCGTCGGGTTTCAAATGCCGACGATAGATCTGGAAGGCCTCGCGAGTGAGCAGATGCACCGGAATGGCATCACCACTGAAGGCATCGAGCAGGAGGACATCGAACTGCTGATCGGGCTCGCGCTCGAGCATGAGCCGGGCATCACCGATGATGGTCTCGACCTGCGCGCCGCGCCGTTCCGCATCCCGCAGGTAGCTGAACTGAGTCTGGGCCAGGCGGACCACGTCGGGATTGATGTCATAGAAGCGGTAGGATTGGCCGCGCTGGGCATAGCAGCCGACGGTGCCTGCGCCGAGACCGACGACTCCCACCCGGGCATCCGGTCGGTCTTTGAGGCTGTCGAGGGCTTTGCCGATGCCGGTCTCGCGACCGTAATAGGTGACCGGTTCTTCGCGCAGATCGATGTTCAGGTTCTGCATGCCATGGACGATGCCGCCGTGGGTGAGGGTGCGATAAAAAGACTCCAGCCCGGTGTCCCAATCTTCATCGACATAGACGGTGCCGTAAAAGTTGCGCACGCGTTCCAAGCGGTGTTCGACCTTCAGCGTCCAGATCGTCAGGTGGAAAGTGCCCAGGATGCCGAGGATCAGCACGAGCAGGATGGTCAGGAGATGGCCGGAGCGCCGCCAGTACTTGATCAGGATGAAGGCCAGAACGAGCAGGGCGATGACCGCTGAGCTGACGACCATGAGAGCGTCTTCTTGATAGACCTTCGCCAGGCCGGTGGAGAAGGTGTCCGGCAGTTTCCGGATGAATTCGAGCGCACCTTCCTGAAGTTTGAAGACCGCGAGGGTGAACTGACCGAGGACGGAAGTGGGCTCTTCGTTCTTCTCCGCATAGGACTTCAGGGTTGCGAACTGGGCCCACCCACCAAGGGTGAGGAGACCGATCAAGAGGCCGAGGGCAAGCGGTCGGAGACGCCAGACGACGATCATGAGCAGGACAGCACTGAGGGCAAAGATGGCCATTAGGCCCAGGGGCCACTCCATGAAGGTCACAAACACCCGCGGGGCCACCAGACTGACGAGCATGCCGCCGATGGCTCCCCCGGCAGACATGAGCAGATAAAACTCGGTGAGGCGAGACGGCGCTGGTTTCAGCCGTGCCAGCTCGCCATGACAGAGCATGCAGGCGAGGAACATGGCGGCGAAACACAGGCTGACCTCGACGATGTAGTTCGGGGTGACATCGACGGGCATCTTTTTTTCTGCCGCGATGATGAAGACCACGATCAGAGCCAGCGAGCTCCACAGACCGCGCACATACCAGCGTTCATGCTCGAAGCAGAGGATGAAGGTGAGGAGATAAAGGCTCAGCGGAGCGACCCACATGAAGGGCACCACGGCGACATCCTGGCAGACGTGATTGGTCGTGGCCAGGAGCATGACGCTGGCCAGCGCTGGCAGCAACACCCAGAGGAGACGATGCCAGATCTTGGGTTTCGGCTCCACGGTGTCCATGGGCGTGTTGCTTTCCAAACGGGTGTCGGTTTGACCGCGATCCCGCCAGGCCAGCAGCAGCGACAAGCCGGCGAAGAGGACAAAGGCCCCGGACCAGAGCCAGGTCTGCGCGGTCACATCCAGGCGCGGCTCAAAGAAGAACGGGTAACTCAGCAGGGCCACGAGAGAGCCGATATTCGACAGGGCGTAGAGCCGCCAGGGGCGCTCGCCAGGCAGCGCGCGGGTGAACCACACCTGCACCAGGGGGCTGGTGCTGGAGAGAATGAAATACGGCAGGCCGACGGTGCCTAACAGCAGCAGCAGGATGCGGCCTGCGGGGTCTTCCTGGCCGGTGGGTTTCCACGATTCACCAGGTGCGATCGGCAGGCAGGCCAGAGCGGCGATCACGAGGATGGCGTGGACGACAAACTGGGTGCGCAGGCGCAACCGAGTCAGGGCATGGGCATAGGCGTAACCGGCGAACAGGACGACCTGAAAAAAGACCATGCAGGTGGTCCAAACGCCGGGACTGCCGCCGAACCAGGGGAGAATGAACTTGCTGATGACGGGCTGAACCTGAAAGAGCAGAAAGGCGCTCAGCAGGCTGAGACTGCTGAGCAGGAGGCTGATGGAGACGCGGGAGGCAGGAAGGACCACAGGCATGGGAGGCGCAAGTTTCCAGGGATGAGGCTGGAAGAGAAGATCAAACTCCCGGCATTCACGCTTCTAGCTCAAAACGTCTGCAAACCGGCGGGGGTGCTGCTGCCA
>JAIXVB010000042.1 GCA_027483245.1 Verrucomicrobiaceae bacterium
ACGAAGGTTTTCACGCCCGCACCGAGCAAATCTTTGTTCGAAAGCGATTGAGCTTCCGCACTGATCGCCTCGTAACCGTAAAGTTTGATCTGAGGCAGAACCGACTTCAATTCACCGAGCAAACGATTGGCTGTAGGAGAGGTCGTCGAACCGACCACCACACCGACATCTGAACCGCCGGTCTTTTTGGCGGCTTCAACTAGAGCTGTGATCTCTTTGTTGGCAGCTTCCCAAGTGGACTTTTGGCCTTTAACGAGAGGGAACTGGGAGCGCTCAGGATCATAGAGATCCAGCACAGAAGCCTGAGCGAAACTGTTGAGACCGCCACCGAGAGGATGGAGAGGATTGCCCTGGAGATGCGTTGGACGCCCCTCATGCGTGATGGCGACCACGGGAACGGCCCCTGTTGGGCTCGGCATGGCCGTCGCATACAGCAGCGGTTTGCCAGGAACGATCCACTCAACGTGATCAGTGTAAGGGAGAATGTTGGTCAGCGGACGACGGCACGAAACCAAGCCCATCATGGCGGTCGAAGCACCCATGAGCTTGAGGAAATCACGACGCGAATTCTCGCGCTCCGTTTCGTCAAGCATGTCTCCAGCTGGGAATTCGACACCAAGCTTGTTGAGAAACTCCGAGCGGCTTTCCAATTCGTCAGTGCTACGCCAGTAGCGCTTGCCGGATTGAGGCTCTTCGGGGTGATTCCAGATGCGTTTCATGTGGGGCGAAAAGGGGGCGCAGGGTTAGCGATGGCAGGCTGTGCAGTTTTCAGGTGGCTGCACCTGCCAGTGTTTCTTGAGTTGCGACCCCACTTCGAGCTGGGTCACCTGCTTGCCGTAAGTTGTAGCTGCGAGTTCGACCAGCTCTTCGATCGTCGAAGCCTTCTTGTCTTCACCGATGGTCTCAGCGATCTGCTCAGCTTTCACACCCTTTGAAATTAGGCTTTGGTAGAAGGCCGTGCGATCAAGCTGCTCCGGTTTGTAGTTCAGATTGGTCACCTGATCAAGTGGACGAAGCTTCTGCTCAGGGTTGCGATGACAATCAAGGCACCAGCCCATCGACTGAGGCTCAGCATGACGCACCACTTCCATTTCATTCACCTTGCCATGGCAGGATTGGCAGGAAATGCCGCGATTGAGATGGGCGCTGTGATTGAAATACACGTAATCAGGCGCCTTGTGAACCTTCACCCATGGGATCGGCTGCTTCGTCTCGTGAGCTTTGACCACGAGTTCCAACTTGGGGCTCGCAGACTTGATGTTGCCCTTACCCGGGCCATGGCAGTTGAAGCAGGTCTGATTGGTCGGAACATTCGCGTGACTGGAGTTCTCAACGAAAGAGTGACAATAACGGCAGTCTAAACCGAGTTGACCGGCATGGATGACATGCGAAAAAGGCACAGGCTGTGTAGGCTCATAGCCAACACGTGTGTATTTCGGAGTGAAGTAATAGGGGACGGCGACGCTTACCCCGAAAGCGATGAACGCGACTCCAATGGCCAGCTTCAAAGGCAGCCAATTGGACCAGCGCGGAAAGAAGTTACCCATAAAATCTCAGTTCTCGGTGAGTGAGCTTGTGAAAAATTTCACAAGCGAGTTTGAGCATAGAAGTTCGGCAGGTCTTTGCAACCTTTGAAATCAATTTTTTGAACAAATTCTGTGAGTTTCATCTGCTGAGAATGAATCGCGGAAGCAGATGTCATTCCAGTCCCAGAGAACACTGATCAGAGCGTCTTGGGTTTTCCCAGGAAGATCTTGCGATCCCAGTTCTTTTGGAGAGCCTCCGGGGTTGTCTGGGACACCACGCCAGCTTCTGGGATTTTCATTTGGGCCGTCCAAAGGATGCCATTGAGGAGAAGTCGCCGCTGATTGGCCTCTGCAAAGTTGCTGTGGAGATCACAACCGGTGAATCCGAAGCTGCGGCCACCCTTGGGGCGTTCGTAGGCCCAGGCGACGGTTTCAGCTCTGCCCAGATGCGCTTTGGCGTGCTCGGTTTTCCGGCTGCTATCCGGCATCGGGCAGGCCAGGACGGGGGTCACGCCTTGATCCGCAAAGTGGAGATTGTAAAGCCAGCCATCCTTGGGCAAGGCAAAGGCGCTGAGGCCCTGATTGATTGGGTGACTGGGAATCGTTTCAAATTGTACATCCCAGTGACCGCGACAGCCAATATCACCCTGAAAAGCGGCACCAAACCACTCTTTGAAAGTAGCCGCTTTGCCTGCGGGGCAATCAATGGCCTGATGCAAGATGACAAAACCGGTTCCGGCATCGGCCAGCGACTGCATGCGTGCCCAGCGTTGAGCTTCTAAAAACGGCAGTTTGTCGCCACCATCCATGAAGAGCACCACGGTCTTTGCCCCTTCGAAAACGGCCTCGTTTTTGGGCCAGCCTTCCGCCACGAGCACCGGAGAGACACCCGGGACGGCCTTCAGCCATTCCATGAGCAGGGCACAACCGGCAAAGTATTCATGCTGCCCGGGTTTGTTGCTGGGAGTTCCCGCAATGAGCACAATCTTCGAAGAGGAGGCATCCGTGGGCAAAACCTCCACGGGCACCTGCTGCTGCTGCAGGGTCAGCTCCGCCTGGAGGCCAGTGCTGATGAAAAGAATGAGAAAAAGGAAACGAATGGAAGCCATGAAGGGAGCGTGACGAGTTGCTGCGAAACAGACAAGACTCAAAACGCTCCCCCAAAGGCCTGATTTTCAGACCGGGCTCTCTTCGCTTATTTTCCTGAGATGCGACGCCAGAGACTGCGCTTAGGCGCATCTGCCGCAGGGGCAGAACCGGCATTGGCAGCAGGTGAACGCTGCGGGCGCGGCTGTCCCTGAGGACGCTGTTCGTCACGGCCGCCGGCACCGCCTTGACCGCCGCTTTGGCCACGGCCACCACGTTCCTGGCCTCCGCCTTGTCCGCGACCCCCGCCGCCTTGACCGCCGCCTTGACCGCCGCCTTGGCCACGGCCACCGCGTTCTTGGCCTTCGCCTTGACCGCGACCACCACTGCCACCTTGGGAGCGTCCGCCACCGCCGCGAGGCTGGCTGCGAGGATCACGGAAGCGTGGGGGTTCTTCGGAGCGTGGGGGAGCCGAGGCTGCGTAATTGAAGCCTTCCGCTTTCTTGCGGACGAGACCCCGACCAATGAATCGTTCGAGGCTGCGCAGAGCCGACTGATCTTCGGGGGAAATGAAGCTGATCGCATCTCCGATGGCTTGCGCGCGACCGGTGCGGCCGATGCGGTGAACGTAGTCTTCCGCATGCATGGGGAAGTCAAAATTCACCACGTGAGAGATGCCATCGACATCAATGCCACGAGCCGCGATGTCCGTCGCGACGAGGACCCGAACGGCGCCAGATTTAAAATCGGCCAGAGCTTTGAGGCGCTGATTCTGGGAGCGATTCGCGTGCAAGGTGGCGCATTTCAC
>JAIXVB010000587.1 GCA_027483245.1 Verrucomicrobiaceae bacterium
CCGGCCATGTGATTGTAGGCCTGGCGTGGATCGGTCGGAGACAGAGTATTGGGCACGGGTCCCAAGTGGCGCGCGGCAGGATCAGGCCACCAGACGAAATAAAACGGACGCTCCGCAGCGACCTTGAAACGATTGATCATGTCGCTCTCACGAATGGCGCGGCGTGTGAACCTCTCAAAGGTGATGAAGAGCGGTGTGAAACCATCACTGGACCAACTGCTCGCGTTGGTGGGATTGGGAACAGAGGGAGGATAGAAGACATCATAACCGCCGGCAAAATCCAACACAGCAGAAGCAAAAGACGCGGTGGTGACAATCGTGCCGGGTCGATCCGTGTAGCGCTTCACGCTAGCGTAAAAACCTTGTGGTGTGCCTGATGAAAAACGGATGACGTCAATGTCATAGATGGCCAAGACCTTCATTTGATTTTCATACTTGCTGAAGGCCAGGATGAAGATCGAGGCATTGGCCGCCGGGGCGGTCGAAGCGGTGTTTTCTGGATTGCGATAAGGCAGGTAGAGACTGGCCGGAACTCCTGCGGCGGCGATGATGTGCGCGCGAAATTTCTCGGGCGTATCGAGTTCACCATGAATCACAGGGTTGTAGGGAATGAACGCAGGCCGCCACTGATTGTGCGCCACACGTGGCAGACAGAAGACGGCGGTGGCGCTGATGACATCATGATAAAACTGCTCTCTCAGTTCCTCCGCGAGTGCGACGGTGCCGTAATGGGGGGCGCTGGGAGTGTTGCGAGTCGTGGCGCTTTGAGCATAAAAGTGGGTCATGCGATCCGCGCCCAAAGGCACGGAAATAAAGCTGGCGACACTCGGCTGATGGCGAGTCAACGTGCCGTAACTGACAACAGCTCCACCGATCACAATGGCAGACAACGCCAAAACTAGCAGGAGCTCGAGCGAGCTGAATCCTGCGGTTTGAAGCGATGACTGGAAACGTGACTTCATTTCGCAGCGGGGGGCCGATTGCCGAACAACATGCGTAACACGGAGGCCTCGGGCACATCCGAAGCGGGTGAGGAAGCCGGGGCGGTTGCCTTGGGTGAAGGCGGAGCGGGTGCAGGTTGGGTCTCCGCCACAGGTTCAGCCCTCGCGATGGCGCGCTGCGGTTCTTCCTGCACAGGCGGAGGAGGAGCAAAAGCAGAGACTCCATTCTTTCTCATGGTGCCCATGCTCTGGCCGCTGCCTTGGCCATTCTGACTGCCCATGCCAGCGGGCATCTGATATCGAACCGAGGGCGCACTGTCGATCGGGATCACCAGGGATTTGGGTGGTAAGCCTGTGGGCTTTTTCTCGATCCAAACGAGTTCGATGGCGCTCGGTGTGATGGACTTCACACGCAGAGTGACCTGTTGATCAGGAAGGATGGGCGGCACTTCCACGCCTGCCTCCAGACGCATGCCACCGAGCATGACACGCATGCCATTGGAACCGGAAACACCGCCGCCCACGGGCATCCGCAGGAGCATGTCACGCACCTGATTCTCTTCCGTGTCGCCTTCCTTATCTGCTTCCAAATCGGCGGCAGCTTCAAAAGGATTGTTCTCTTCCGGCTTCACCAACTCGGGCGTTTTTTCGTCCGGGAGAATGAGCGTGTATTGCACACGCGCACTACCCCCCTCGCTTTCCTCGAAGTTGTCTTGAGCAAAGACTTGAGTGAGAGTGCAGGCTAAAATGATGGTGATAAAAAGAAGGTTTTTCATCGGTCAGATCAGGTTTTCTTCTTCTTCGAGGCTTCGACGGCCAAGTTGATGAGTGGAGCCTCTAGCGAGATGTCCAAACGAAGTTGGCGAGCGGTGCTACCGCCCGTGATGCGGCAGGCGGTGATGCGAGCGAGAGGGAGTCGCTTTTCGACATCGCCCATCCAATTCAGTACCTTGGCGTATTCATCTTCAATGACAATGGTGGCGAGCACGGTCTTGGGAATGGTCACATTGTCACGGGAGTTTTTGACTTCCGTTTTGCGCGAGCGCACCAGTGTGATGCCGCGATCACGCAGGCTGAATTCGATGGCGCTTTCCACTTCCTGCTCCGTTTGTGATTTATCCACATACGGCACCCAGGTTTTTAAAAAACGACGAAGGTCTTCGGTCTCCGCTTTGATTCGCGCGGTGGCAATCTCGGCGGTCTGACGAGAGCCCTCCGCTGCAATGGCGTCCTGCTCCGCACTGGCCGCCGACTTCTTCATGACGACGACTTTCTGATGCGCGATCTGGGCGAAGTATGTCATCGCGCCGACGAACATCAGCAGCACCACGCAGGCGAGTTGTTTGGGATTCATGGTGAAAGGTGGTGGGGTTATTGCTCCTGACGCACGAGGGTGGAGCGATACTCAATGCTCTCTCCCTCCTTGGTTTGTTGCGGTGAATAGGAGCGGTAGTTGAGGCGTGAGATGCTGTTCTCGATCAAACCCACTTCTTGAGCGCTTCCGCCATTGATGCGCAGAGCCAGAGTCAAGTTCGAGGGCACCTGATCACTGCGCTCCAGCGTGAAATCCGAGAGGCGCACTTCCGGCGGCATGGCCCGGGCGATGGCCACACTGATGGGTTGGAGATTGCGGGCTCCTTCGATCCATTTGGCGACGGCTTCTGCCTTGGCTGTTTCGGCATCGAGGGCTGCTTTCTCTTCTTGCATCTTGGCCGCCACATCGTCGTGCTGCTTCTTCACGTTCTCAAAGTTCACCTTGTCCTGCTGGGCTCGTTTGTAAGCCAACCAGTCCATGGTCATGAAATAAGCACCTCCGACCAAAGCCAAATAAAAGGCGATGGGGATCATTTTGAAGGAGTTGGGCAGACGCTTGGACGTGTCTGTCCGTGGCGTCTTAAAATCGTGGCAAATGTATTCGCTCATGGTCGTCGTCTCTCAGGGGTTTTAGTTCACGCCGATGATGCGCCACAGGAGATCTTCCTGGGTCATGTCACTGGCTCCGAGGCGCTCCAGATGCAGGAACAACTCCGCACGGAACTTGGCATCTTGACCTTCGCTGACGAAATAGATCGGGCTGCCTTGCGGCACCTTTTGAATCAAGGGCGTGATGATTTGCAGAGAAGTCTCCACGGAGTCAGGGCCAAGACCACTTCGGCAACGGAGTTCTTTCCACTGCCCGTCCTGCTGCACCAGCACAGCAATGGATCCCTCGCAGGCCACGATGAGTGCCATGTTTTGACTGGCCGATGAACGCTGTGCGCCATGCAACTGATGAATCGCCCATTCAGTGAGCGCAAAGAGTCCACAGCAAACCCGACCGGGCCGGATGCCAATGGTTTTCAACACGTCTTCGGTGACCTTCACCATGCTCTCTTCACAGGCCAAGAGCATGCTGGCTGTGGTATCTGGATGATGACAGATCGCATAACGTTTGCCGCGATCATACTTGGGGCCGAGCACAGCACGTGGATTGGTGCGCAGCAGGGCGGTGCAATTGTCACCACGCATCATGTTGTTCTCCAAACTCACGATGAAACGATTGTTCACGGAGACGACACACCAGCCACCGTCGGCTAACATCCGCCACTCATCCGCGCGCTGGGGTGCGATGTCCGCAAACTCGCCCTCCATCACACCGCCTTCTTCAAAGCGGCCCTTCTTGTTGATTCCGCGCCAGCTCGTCTGATTGCGACTGACGTTGATGAGCAGAGTCTTGCGGCCCTCGAAGCGTTTGCTCCAGGTGACGCTCGCATCATCCGCCTCCGGCTTGAAGGCGGCAAAGCTCAGAACAGATTTGATTTCATCCAATAGCATAAACGGAAGTTAGGTTTTCTCGTGATAGGAAGTCATAGACCTCATGTTCGGCGTAACCAGTTTTGCGGACTTGCGAGGGCTTCCACCCATCGGCCTGGCGCATGCCCAAGCAGCGCTCAAAGCTGACCATTCCGCGCGTGAACCCAGCTTCGAGTTCCTGCTCCAAATTTTTGAATTCACCGCGCCGAATCATGCCGCAGACGGAGTCATAAGGCAGCAGCAACTCGTGAATGGGGAAACGTTTGCCACGCGTTTCATCAAACAGCAGTCGCTGACAAAGAATGCCACGAAAGCTATCCGCGAAGGAGAGCATGGCGTTTTCCATGCGATCACTGGGGATGAGTTTGAGATAACGCTGAACGGTCTGAGCCGCACTCGAGGTGTGCAGGGTTGCCACCACAACGTGACCCGTTTCTGCCGCTTGAAGCGCAATCTCAGCCGTTTCACCATCGCGAATTTCCCCCACCAGAATCACATCGGGTGCCTGACGAAGAGCCGCACGCAGAGACTTGTTGAAGTCGAGTTCATCCGTGCCGATCTCACGCTGAGAGACGAGGGAGGGAATGCCGCCCGGGTAAACGAACTCAATGGGATCTTCGAAGGTCAGCACGTGTTCTTGGCGACGCTTGGCGCGCTCCAGAATCATTGAGGCGATGGTGGTGGACTTCCCTGAACCCGTCGCTCCACAAACGAGAAAGAGTCCGTTCTTGGCTTCCAAGAAGGCTTTGATCGCCGCCGGTGGCACCATGAGTTTGCTGATGTCGGGGATCGACTCAGGCAGCAGACGCATGACCCAACGTGGACGCCCACGAGTGACCATGCGGTTCACACGATAACGTCGATTTCCCAAGGTGAGTGCGTAGTCCACGCAGCCCGACGTGAACTCGAGTGGACGCTCCGGTTGATAGATGAAGGAGTCGAAAAAGAGCTTCCCATTGCGCTTGTAGGTCAGCGGTTCCCACGGAGTGATGTAAAAGTCACTCACACCAGCATCCTTCGAGAGATGAAGCATGCGGTACCCGAGTTGGCTGCGTTCGTGGATGTCTTCCATGGCTGAAATGTGCTAACGATTGCTCACAAAGCGGGCACGCAGTTCGGCTGTCGCGGACGCACCCTCATAAACATAAAATTGGTTACCCTGAGAATTGCCTGAGGAAGGATCGAGTGAGAACCAACTCAGCTCGAGACGATAGGTCACCCCATCAATCGTCACGGTGAAATCCGTGCTTGGATTTCGAAGCTCCACAATGTCAGCACTGGATTGCCGGTCACTCGAGTTGTCGGTGCTGATCAGCCCCAGGTTGATGTGCACGACATCATTCTTCGCAGGCTCTGTCAGATTCAAATTCACACTGATCGTGACCCCGTCAGCCTCACTGTTGTAAAAGGTCGTGCCATTGAGAATGCTGAGTTCACCCAATCCAAACCAAGTGTTCGGGGTGATGTCTTCAAACGGGCTCGGGGTGAAGGTCAGCACGTTTTCTTTGCCTGCATCGAGATACTCACCGTTGCCAAGATCGAGCTTGGTATTGCCGTGCTTGAAGGTGGAGCTTTCAGTTCCGTTCTCATAACTGGTAAGAAGATTCGGGCCGCCCGTGGCATTGCCCCAAGTCCCCGTGTTGCTACCCGTGAAACCTGCGACGAGGCGATAATAAGTTGCCGAGGCCGTGGGGCTATTGATGTAAACCGCTGCGTCGGTGGACACGTTCCGCGCTTCGATTTTATCGGTGGATGCCAATGAAATAGGACTGCCTGTGTAGGTCGTCCAGCCACCATTGTTGACCCGATACTCAAGCCGCGAACCTTCCGATGGGGCTCCATTGGGGCTGATCGCCGCGGTGCCAGGGAAAGCCGTGTGAGCAAAGGTGCCGCCATTCGGACTGATGGAAGGACGTGGCAAACGTGTGGGAGCTTGGCCACCGCCCCCCCCTTCATTGCCACCACCAGGACCCGATCCCCCAGAGCCACCGCCGCCTGATCCTGGATCTGTGGGGGGGGTGGAACTGGCTTCATCTGGATTAAAGGGGTTCAAAGCGCCTCCCCCTGCATTCGACCCTGGATTTTTATACGTGAAGTTGCTCGTGGCCGCATTGCCCCACACCCAACCCTGATTCTTCGAGCTGGTGCTGACATTGTATTTGACCACCGGTGCCGTGCTTCGACTCTCCGAGCCGTAGTTGGTATTTGCCAAGGCTTCGTCCAGATAAAATTCACTCACGGCACTGCCACCCGCAGCCGAAAGCTCGAAACGCTGTGTCTTGGTATTCCACTTGGCGCGTTGGCGGCCATCCGTGGAGACACTCGTGGTCACGCGTGCACGCAGTCTCGTGTCGATAAACCTGCCGGAACCCGAGCGCGTGTGACTCTGCCACTCAGTTTGGGGGCGTGTCATCTTCAGCTTCTCCAGCACACGCTGAGGATCCGTGAGTCCGGCGAGTGATCCCCCATCTGCGACATAGACCGCGATCACGTGATTGAGCGTGGTCACATCTGATTCGAGTTTGACGTCGCGAATCACCGCGGGTTGCTTTCCCACCATGGTGATGGCCACAAGCCCGATCAATCCGAGCAGGGCCACCAAGATCACAATCTCTAGCAGACTAAAGGCGCTCTTCGCCCGACTCAGAGAGTGGAGCGGTGAGGGCTTGATCTGCGATTTGTATTTCATGGCTATTATGGTAAATAATTAAAGATAGCGAAATGAATTCAAAAAATCAAACAAATCACCAAGATTTTAATAATTTTTGTAGAATAGTCAGAATGCAATTTGCCAGCTTTCCACTTCAAAAAGCCCTCGGGCAAGCGCCATTTAGATCAGAGAGCGCCCCGTCTTGAGGACGAACTGAAAACTCGGTTTTCTCAAAGAACTCTATCCATTTGCGAAGGAAGAACGACCTTTTGAAGAGGGTCTTAGCACGTGACAAAGGACCTCGGGATTGTCTTATGAAGAGGTAGATATTTCGGGTTTACCGAAAATTTCCTCAACCCGGTGTTAAATATCATTTGAGCTAATTATTCATTGTTGTTATATTTTTCATAACTTTCGTCAATTCCATGCAAAAGGTTTTTCTCAAATTCCCCCTCCTGATCGTGGGTGGCCTCATTTTCTGCTCGGCGCTTCACGCTCAGATGCCCGGGTCAGGATTCAACTACACCACGGCGAGTTATGAGGAGGAAGCTTCGAAATTGCGTGATGCACCGCCCCAGCAGTATGATTTTTCGAAGGCCCTGCTGAGTGATGTGCTGCGGTTTCTCGCGACCGATGCCGGCATCTCGTTCTTTTCTCTACCTGACGATAGCCCGGATGGCTCACGACTGATCACTTTTTCCATCAAGGCCAGTCCCTTTCAGGTGCTTGAGACGCTTTGCAAAGCCAACGGGCTGGCCATCATCCCCGACAATGGTATCTGGTATATCCGCCCGGCGGACGACAAAGAATTGATCGGTAAATCCTATGAAATCCGACACAATTCTCTGGAACGAGTGGAGCGTGTCAGCAGCGGTGGCGGCATGAGTTTGACCCCCGTTGGCGGCGGTGGTGGAAGCGGTGGGGGTGGTGGCTCAGGCGGACTCGATCTCCAAGGCAATCAGGAGACTTTTTCAGTGAAGCGCAGCGAGACGATCAATGACATCCGCAGTCTGCTGGGTCTGCCGCCTGAGGAAATGGAAATGAATCAACAAAGCGGTGGCGCCGGAGGTGGTGCCATGGGCATGCTCAGCGTTGCATCAACAGGCGGTGCCGGTGAGGATGTTTCAAAGGCCATGAACTCCAACGAACTGAGTTCTTTTCGCAAGCCGAAGATCATCTGGAAATCCGATTCCAATACACTCTACATCGTGGCGACGCGACTCCAACACATGTGGGTAGAGGGTTATCTACAAGCTGCGGATAAACCGCAAACGCTGATCGCGATCGAGGTCAAATTCATCGAGACCGCGCGTGATCCTAAGCGTGAATTTGGCGTCGATTGGACAGGAACTTTTGAATCTGGAAACTTCCGCCAGGTGAATGAAGTCACCGAAGCAGTTGATCCAGCCACAGGAGTGAGGACCATCAACGTGGACTATGAAAATGTCGCGACCAACGGCGGTTATCGCACAGATTTAGCGAACTTGCTGACCTCCACCAATCTCAATGCGGCAAAAGGCGCTCTCGGTTGGCCATCGCTGGGCATTCTCAGTGCTCAGGACATCAATGTGAAGCTGCGCGCCATGCTGCGTGATGAAGAAACGCAGACCACCTCCTACCCGCGCATGGTCACCATGAACAATCGTGAAGTGTCGATTCGCAGCGTGGTGAATCAGCCAGTGCTGGATGGCACCTCATCCTCAACCGTGGGTGCTGGAGCGACTACGGCCTCATCCGTCGCCTACTTGCCCATCGGGACCGTGTTAAACATCCTGCCCAAACGGATGGAGGCCGACAAAATCTTGCTCAACATGGCAGTCACGGTTTCCAGCATCATCAGCACGGAGATCATTGGCGGCAACCCCTACCCTGTTGCCTCCTCACGTGTTTACTCGGCCCCGGTTGAGGTCAACTCAGGCTACACCGTCGCTGTGGGTGGTCTTGATGAAGCTCGCGAGCGTGAAGGCAAAGCGGGTGTGCCGTTCCTTCAGAAAATCCCCTTGTTTGGCAAGGCTTTCAAATACGACAGCAAGAGCAAAAATCACAAAAACCTCATGCTCTTCATCACGCCGAGCCTGATCGATGCTCGCAATGGAGGCCTGCCAACCGAACCGCAGTCCGTCATTCCGCAACGCCCCGACAAACTGCTGCCGAAGATCCCTCAAGTGGACCCCAATTCAGGCGCTCTGGTCGGGGGACCCAAATCACTGCCGAACGCCGTCTCCTACCTCGAACGCGAGACGGACATCCTGCACCACACCATTTACGAAAGCCGCATCACTCCCGAAGAGACGCGGAAAGTGAAGGAACTCAAAATCGCGGTCGAACAGCTCCATGCTCAGTGTGACATCATGAAGCAGCAGTATCCCGGCGATTACGCCCAGATCAACGCGCATCAGCAAAAGCTCGCGGCCCTGCTCGCACGCAATCAACAGATGGC
>JAIXVB010000029.1 GCA_027483245.1 Verrucomicrobiaceae bacterium
GCATACGCAGGATCTTGGTAAAAGTTCTTCGTCTCCAGAGGATCGGCCTGACGATCCAGCAGGTCCCAATCATCGACATCCGGTTTGTAGTAGTGAACCAGTTTGTAGCGGTCGGTGATGACTCCGTAATGAGGCCGCACACGATGAGGAACCGGATACTCGTAATAGTGGTAATAAAAGCTCTTTCTCCAGTCAGAGGGCGTTTCACCTTTGAACAAGGGCACCAAAGAGCGGCCTTGCATGTCGGCAGGCTGGGTTTGACCGGCGATGTCCAAGAAGGTTTGAGCTAGGTCCAAAAGAGAGACGATACTGCCATTGGTGGTGCCGGGTTTGGTGACGCCAGGCCAACGCACAAGGAAGGGAGTGCGCAGAGACTCCTCAAAGATCCAGCGTTTATCAAACCAGCCATGTTCTCCAAGGTAAAAGCCCTGATCACTGCTGCAAATCACCACGGTATTTTCAGCGAGACCTGATTCATCCAGATAAGCCAGAACTCGTGCGATGCTTTCATCGACACCTTTCACGCAACCCAAGTAGTCGTGCATGTAACGCTGATAACGCCATTTGATGAGCTCTTTACCCGTCAGATTCGCTTCACGATACTTTTGGTTACGAGGCTCATAATATTCGTCCCAGTATTTGCGCTGATCCTCGTTGAGATTGGCCGGAGCCACGAGCTTCAAGTCGCGATCCGTCATGGTGCGTTCGATTCCCATGTCATGATCACTCAGGGCTTTGCTACGACCTTCGAAGGTGTCAAAAAGCGTGGGGGGCTCTGCATAGACCCGATCTTTGTCATGGTTCAGGTGACGCAGGGCAGGCTCCCATTCGCGATGCGGTGCTTTGTGTTGAAGCATGAGCATGAAGGGCTTGTCCTTGGGCTGTTTTTTCAACCAATCGACCCCGAGATCCGTGATGATGTCTGTGGTGTAACCGGTGTGTTTCACCGGCTTACCGTTGTCAATCATCGGCGGGTTGTAATAGGCACCCTGACCTGGAAGAATGTGCCAGTAATCAAAGCCCTGAGGGTCAGTCATGAGGTGCCACTTGCCAATGACAGCCGTGGTGTAACCGCCTTTTTGCAGGAGCTTCGGAAAGGTCTGCTGGCTGCCATCAAAACGGCTGTTGCTGTTGTTGTAGAAGCCATTCAGGTGGGAGTATTTGCCCGTCTGAATCACAGCGCGCATGGGACCGCAGATGGAGTTCGTCACGAGGCAGCGATCAAAACGAATGCCCTCTTTGGCGATTCGATCCATGCCGGGTGTGTCCAACAATTTTCGCTCGTCCCCATAAGCCGAAATGGACTGCGTGGTCAGGTCATCTGAGAAAAGGAAAAGGATATTGGGTGGCCCCTTGGGAGCAGCCGAGACAGCAGTGGCCAGCAATCCGGCACAGGTGAGAAAAAGACGAAGCATCATGGTGGGAAGGCGCGTGAAACGTGGCCAATCCACCCAAGCTTACACGAACTTCACGCGATCTTCATTTCCACCTAACTCACCGCTGCTCGACCTGCGTCTCTTCACGATAAGCCCGCGCTAGAAGAGTCACAGGTTGTGTGACCTCTGCCGTAGCCCCCAGTCCGCTGGCCAACTGGAGATGACAACCTGGGTTCGAGGTCGTCACGATCGTGACACCCGTTTGTTCGATGCTCTTGACCTTGCGCTTCAGCAACTTCGCCGACTGCTCTGGCTGGGTGATGTTGTAAATCCCGGCGCTACCGCAGCAGGCATTGCTCTCGGGCAACTCTTTCAAAATCAGCCCTGGAATGGCCTTCAACACCTGGCGTGGCTGAGAGGTGATTTTTTGACCATGGCAGAGATGGCAGCTCTCATGGTAGGTCACCTCGGTCACTCCAGCGCCGTGATGAGGGGGCCGAATGCCGATCTGCACCAGCCATTCATGAATGTCTTTCACCTTGCGATCCCACTGCCGTGCCTTGGCTGCATAAAAAGGGTCTTCGTGCAGCAAATGCCCATAGGATTTCAGGTGCGAACCGCACCCACCCGCGTTGGTGATGATGGCGTCGAGGTGATCGAGATCAAAGGCATCGATCTGACGGCGCGCCAATTCACGCGCCAGCTCGATCGCCCCATTGTGGGCATGCAGGGAACCGCAGCAAGACTGGGCGCGTGGAGTCACGACCTCACAGCCATTTGCGAGTAAGACATCCGCGGTGTCACGATTGATGTTTGAAAAGGCAAGGTCCTGGATGCAGCCCGTCAGCAAACCGACGCGATATTTCCGCTGCGCAGGTTCCTCGACGGGCTCGATCAGGGCATCTGAAAAGGCCGCTGCCATGCGCGGTGTCTGCGGTTCCAGATCTCGCAGCTTTTTTGGCAACAAGCCCAGAAACTTCACGCGACGCAGCAGCTTGTCCAAACCCGTGCTCTGCCACAGACGCAGTCCCCAGCCCATCAAACGCAGCAAACGCGGGTGCATGAACAACACGTTCAGCGTGAGCCAACGCCAAAAGTCACGTTGCGCATTTTTCGCCACGCCAGCGCGCTCCACTTCCGCACGAGCTGTCTCAAAGAGCACCGCATAGTTGACCCCCGCCGGGCAGGCGGTCTGACAGGCGAGACAGCCGAGGCAATAATACATCTCCTCTGAAAAAGCCCGGGTGATGGCCAGATCCCCATCGGCCACACTGCGCATGAGCGAGATTCGCCCCCGGGGACTGTTGCGCTCCTTTTTCGTCTCCACGTAGGTAGGGCAGGTGGGCAAGCACATGCCACAGTGCATGCACTGCTGGAGCACAGAATAATCGAGGGACTGAAGGTGATTCACGGCGGGAATGAACAGAGCGGAGGCAGACTTAGCAATCTTCCAAATGTGGTCGAGCATTTTGCCTTTCCCACGTGCTCCAGCTTGCGCCCACACGCCAGCGCGCAAAGATGTCTGATGCGAACTCTGGCCATCGGCGATATCCACGGCTGCTCCACCGCTCTGCGCACGCTCTTGGATGCCGTGCAGCCAGGGGTGGAGGATACTGTCGTCACGCTGGGAGATTACACGGATCGCGGACCGGATTCCAAAGGGGTGCTGGACATTTTGATCCAACTGGAGACCACCACTCAGCTAAAACCACTCACGGGGAACCATGAGATCCTGCTATTGGATGCTTATGCCGAGCGCCTGGATGCGGGGGCTTGGCTGCAAGTCGGCGGGCGTGAGACCCTGCTTTCGTATTCGCTCAACGGTCAAATTTCTTGGAATGATGTCCCCAAGGCGCATCTCGACTTCCTCGAAAAGCGCTGTCTGCGTTATTATGAAACAGACACGCATCTCTTTGTTCATGCCAATGCCAACGCGGTTTATCAACTCGCTGACCAGAGTGATGACTGGCTTTTCTGGATGCGCTTTGACGATTCTTACCCGCACGTCTCTGGGAAAACGATGATCTGTGGCCACACGGCCCAAAAAGACGGTCGGCCCGTGCGCAAACCGATGGCGATTTGCATCGACACCTGGGTCTATGGCCAGGGCTGGCTGACCTGCATGGATGTGGGCGCTGGAGAGTTCATTCAGGCCAATCAGGCAGGCGAAGTCCGCCGTTTTCCCCTCTCCGAGCTGGACTGATCGGGACCATCCGGCCCCCACTGGGAGCATCGAATTCCGCCTTGCCATCCCTCCCCGTGCAGACAAGTGTCGGCCTTCCGCGCATCGGCGCCCTCAACCCACTCATTCCTCGTGTCCACAGCTCACTCGATTCTCGTCACCGGCGGCACCGGTTCCTTTGGCAAAAAGTGCATCCAAACACTCCTGGAAGACCCCGCCATCACGAGGATCGTCATCTATTCACGCGACGAGCTGAAGCAGTTTGAGATGGCGCAGACCTTCACGGACTCACGCCTGCGCTTCTTCATCGGCGATATCCGCGATCAAAAACGCCTCACTCAAGCGCTGGAAGGAATCGACACGGTCATCCACGCGGCTGCCCTGAAACAGGTACCCACGGCTGAATACAACCCCTTTGAGTGCATCAAGACCAACGTGCTCGGGGCGCAAAACCTCATCGAAGCCTGCCTCGAAAAGGATGTCCGCCAAGTCGTCGCCCTTTCCACCGATAAGGCCGCCGCACCGATCAATCTCTATGGCGCGACCAAGCTCTGCTCTGACAAGCTTTTCATCGCAGCCAACAACATCCGCGGGCGCCACGACATTCGGTTCAGCGTGGTTCGTTATGGCAATGTGATGGGCTCACGCGGTTCGGTCATTCCCTTCTTCCTCGACCGCCGCAAGACAGGCGTCCTACCGATCACGGACCCTGAAATGACCCGATTCAACATCACGCTCGAAGAAGGCGTAGAACTGGTCATGCACGCTTTAGACAAGGCTCTCGGTGGCGAAATCTTCGTGCCCAAGATCCCTAGCTACCGCATCACGGACGTGGCTGAAGCCATCGGCCCAAAATGCGAGTTCCCGGTCGTGGGCATCCGCCCAGGGGAGAAGATTCATGAGGAGATGATCACGGAAACCGATGCCCTCCAGACCATCGAGACCAAAGATCGTTATCTCATCGTGCCCATGCTGCACGGTCACTCGGCAGCGACGGTCATGAAGGAGTATTGCAAGCACCACGAAGGCACGCCTGTGCCCGCCGGCTTCTCCTACAACTCCGGTAAAAACACCGAATGGTTGTCGGTCGATCAGATCCGCGATCTCATTGTCCAGCACGTGGACCCTAGCTTCACCCACGCATGACGCTCCCCGTCATCCCTTACGGGCGTCAGTCCATCAGTGAAGAAGACATCGCCGCCGTGGTCGCTGTCTTGAGGTCAGACTTCATCACACAGGGGCCTGCCATCGCACGCTTTGAGGAGAGTGTGGCACGCTTTTGTGGGGCCAAGCATGCCGTGGCAGTCAGCAATGCCACCGCAGCCTTGCACCTCGGGGCATTGGCTCTCGATCTAGGCCCTGGGGATCGACTTTGGACCTCCCC
>JAIXVB010000556.1 GCA_027483245.1 Verrucomicrobiaceae bacterium
GTCGAGTCGGTCTTTGTGGGTGAAGAAGGGCATGGCACGCTCATCGACTTTTCGTTGGGTGGGGTGCCGTATCAGATCCTCGACGCCGGACCGCATTTCACGCTGACAGAAGCGGTCTCGATTTCGGTCGAGACCGTCGATCAGGCTGAGACTGATCGGCTGTGGGCTGCGCTGACTGCCGATGGTGGCGAGGAAAGCGCCTGCGGCTGGCTGAAAGACCGCTACGGCGTGTCGTGGCAGATTTTCCCAAAGCGGCTCACGGAATTGACGTTGCGTTCCGACAAGAATGTGTCGGCCAAGGCGATTGCTGAGATGATGAAACAGAGCAAAATCGACATCGCCGCCATTGAAGCGGCGGTTCGCGGCTAGAAACCGGAGGATGCATCGTCGGCTGGGCATGATTCGCTTCTGGTCGTTCGGCGCTCACCGGTGCCCTGCCATCCCGGAGCTTGGGTGTTCGACTAACCCAAACCTTCCGCCCAACTCCACAGCACCTCTCACAAGCCCTGATGTTTCTGTTTTTATATAGCCTGCTGATGCTTGTCTATCTGGTTGTTTGCGGTGCCGTGGTTGGCTACGTGGCTTACTGCCTCTTTCGCCACCAAAGGCTGAGCCGCCAAACGGTCATTGGGGCTTCGATTCTGCTTCTCCCGCTTTGCCTGATGATTGTTTCTGAACTGGCAGCAGATGACATTGAATTGAATCCTCCCATCGAGTCCAGCCATCAGCTTGCGGGAACCTACTCTTTAGGCAGTCAGAGTCTCACACTTCAGCCTGACGGCACCTTTACTTCCACCGGGCTCTTTTCCACCACCTCGGGCACTTGGACGCTCGGTAGTTTTACGGTGAACCTCAGCGGAGTCGCCCTTTCACCTCGAGTGGTGACTTGCAACGGGGACCTTTGCATTGCCCCCTATTATGAGGACGTCGATGAGCCGATTGGGGTGCTCTTGAAGCGGTCTCCAGCAACAGTCTCCAAAAAGCCATGAGCATCATCAGCGTGAAACCCAGAGTGATCCAAGCGTGGCATCCAATTCCCTGGACTGCTCTGTCGCACTAGACATTTTCTAACTTTAACATTCACTCTGCGTTCAATGCGCCAAATCTCCCAGAATGTGGGTGTGCTTGAACGTTTGCCTAACTTCGATGCCTTCCTTTTTTCGCCGAGTAAAGTTTGTTTGGGATTACTTCATTCGTGATCGCCAACAACCGACCTTATGTTCAGTTCCCCAGGACTTTGATTATCCAGAGCCTGACGACACCCTGATGGCTTTTGTGGTGGACATGTTCACGGCACACGGTGCTTCGGCTGTTCGTTCAGGTTCATGGGTCGTGATTGACGGAGGAAAACTTTTTGCCCGAGCCTGTCATTTTGATCTTCGGCAGCACCCCAACAGCTTTGTTTTGCAGACAGACTTTGTGTGCCTAACGTCCTCGGGGCAGCACATCATGGAGTCGTTTGCTGGGATTGGCACTGACTTGAAGTCTGCGCTCACGGATGCGTGCAAGAGTTTTCAAGACTCGTCTTTCCATGTTTTGCTTGTGACACTGCTCGAACATCCTTGCGAGCATGTGGACAGGGATACCTGGAGAATCGCATGCACAGAAAGAGCTTTGATCTTTGGATGGCTTCGCACACGGGGACAGATGCCTCTTGATCTCTGGCCACCTGTCTTCAAGGCACTACAGCTGCAGTTCGAGGCGTTTGATTTGCCTCGGGGCCTCCATTGGGTTCGCTATTACTATGCCCACATTCCCGGTGACAGCCCCACGATCGAAGTGCTCGTCGATAACTTGCCTTGTGAGTCGCTGATGGAAGGGGTTTCCTCTTTTCCATGGCCGGCTTCCGACGCATTCTACTCAGCCAGATTGTTTTTCACGGTTCAAGATGCCTCATAGACACCAGCCGACGAGGCATACAAGCGCGCATGGATGATCTCCTGCTAGGAGAGTTGCCATCGCTGAGTCGTTAAGCTAAAAAACTGAACCCATGAAGATACCGCTGCCAGTTCGCCTGATCGCTTTGTTGTTTGGCATGGTGGCGGTGGCGATGACAATCGGTTGGACATCGCTTTTTATCAGAGACGTTTCGCAGCATTCATTCAACGTTCAGATCGCTTTCGTTGCTATTGGCCTCATCGTTGTCGGCACAGCTGGTTGGATCTGTCTTGGATTGGTCCGTGGTTCGCGAGATGCGCGGACCATAACCCTCGCCTTCTGCTGGCTGGGATTTATCGCCGTCCCTGTTTGCATGGTTGCCTTGCTTCGAGACGAACCGATGAAGCGGGTGTCGGTTGGGCTGGTTGAACTGGTGGTCTTCTATTCAATCTACCGCGCGTTGACATCCCCTTCTATTCGGAATGACTTTTTCCGCTGCCCATGACCGTGCAATTCATGATCGGGACTGGGCTTCTGCGACACCAACTCTGGGTCGCAAGTTTCCAGAGCTGTCATGCCTGCATCGCCAGTCTGTCGGCACCCCTCTGCAAGGATTGGCCGCTTTGGAGCTTCTGGGAGTGCCTCTGGCGGACTTTGAGAGGCCGCAAGTCTGGGGTGAGATGAGGATTGAACGGCAGTTCCGGACTTGCTAGAACGTGCGCATGAATTCTGCGCGTTTTCACCTTCCGATGATTCAGCGAGCTGCTGAGGCTTTGTCGGCTCGGGTTTTTCTAACTTTGGTGTGGCTGTCGTGATGCCATGAAGACGATCCTCGCTGAGATCTTTGAGATTCTGGGCAAGACGGCTCTGGTCGTGCTGGCGATTCCTTTGGGATTCATGGTGGGGTCTGTGTTGGGGCTACCCCATTGGGCGCAGGTCTTTGGGTTCGTTCCTGCAGCCGTTCTGTTTTTTCAATTGAATGGTGCGCCTGCTCCTCCCGTTGAAAAATGGCTTTCCCTTCTGCTCGGAATCACCTTGTTGAATTTTGTTTATCTCAAAGCGATTCCGCACCTTTCAGAGTCTGGCAAGATCGTGGCCTTGGTCGCATTCTTTGGATTGGTTTCATGGCTCCAGCGGTTCGTGTTTTTGTCACCCGCAAGGCGAGCACAGGAGCCGTCGCCTGATCAATGATTGGTGAAAGCGGGCCTTAAAAAGTGAAGTGTTTTGTCTCGATGAATACGCCGTTTTTTACCTTCATGGGGATGATGGCTGCGGCGCTTTTGATGGTGCTCAGCGGATGCTATGATCGGGTCACGAATGACTTGGACGTGAACACATCGGAGGGCTCATTTTTGTTCATGCCTTCAGAAGTGGCTGGGTTCACCGCGAAATTGACTCGCTTGGATGCCAGCGCTTTGTGGGATCAACAGCAGCGACCGTTTTTGGAGTGCGGTTTCACGGCTCACCATCATGCTGAGGCGGGTTCTGAGTGGATGTTCTTGGTGAATGCAGCCACGGGACGCTGCGACTATTTCATGAGGCCCATCCAGTGTGAGAAGCCCTGAATTTCAATCACAGCCGTTTCACCAAAAGGGACAGGGCGTCTCAATCGTCAGGGAAACAGGGATCGACACAGCCAAGGTGAGAAGACCACAGCGAAAGGTCTGCTGGATCCATCCTCAAGGGTTACCCAAACTCGAGGGGGATTGCTTTTTCAGCGCGCCCCTTTGAGACTGCGGCCTGAAATCATCTGCATGAACGAAGAGTTGTCACTACGTCTGGCGAGGTTGGAGGACATCCCAGCTTTGGAGGTGCTGATCCCGCTGTCGGTGCGTGGGTTGCAGGGCGGCGTGTATTCGGAGGCTCAGCGTGAGGCGGCTCTGGGGCCTGTGTTTGGGGTGGATCGGCAGTTGATCTGCGATGGCACCTATTATGTCGTGGAGCAGGCGGGGGAGATCGTGGGCTGCGGTGGCTGGAGCCGGAGGAAGGCGGTGTTTGGCGGAGATCGGGGACGCTCGGCTGAGGATGAGGGACTGGACCCGGCGCTGGATCCGGCGCGGGTCCGGGCGTTCTTTGTGCATCCAGCCTGGGCGCGGCGTGGGATTGGTCGCAGGATTCTTTCGGCCTGTGAGTCGGCGTTGTGCGCGGCGGGCTTTCGTGAGGCGGTGCTGGTGGCCACGCTGACGGGCGAGCCTTTGTATGCAGCGTTTGGATATGCGGCGGTGGAGCGCTATGAGGTGTCGCTCTCGGCGGGGCTCACGCTGCCGGTGGTGCGGATGACGAAGCGTTTTGGAAATGCTGAAAACTCTCCCTGAGGGCGGTTTGCCGCAGAGAGAGCTTTTGGTTAGACGCTGACGAGCTGAGCCTATGAGGTGGCTGTGGCTTTGACTCGATTTTTGGGGAAGAAACGTCGCCAAGCAAGGGCGAAGCCGGTCCAGGTGAGCAGGGCGGCGGCGAGGGTGCAGAGAGCGGCAATGGTTTGGCCGATGAAGCCAAAGAGCTCTCCGGTGTGGAGATAGCGTGCCATCATGCGCAGCTGTCGCCCGAGGTTTTGTTTTTGAAAGTCATCGGGACTGTCGCGCAGGATGCCGCTGGCGAGATCGAGCTGAAACATGTGACGCAGGTGCACCTGACCACGGCCTCCGCGATCGACCATGAGAGGCAGGGGATCGCCAGGTTTCTGGGGCATGCGAAGGCTCATCAGTTGCCAATCAGGGGCACGGTCTTCGGCTTCTGTCAGAAGAGGCGACAGTTTACTGAGATCTGGCAAAGATGCGACGGCGGCGCCTTCACGAGGACCGCCTTCACGAGGTCCACCTTCACGGGGGCCTGCGTTGGGGGCACCGGGGCGGCTGGGGCCTGCCATGCCAGGGGCGGTGCGAGTGCGTGGAGGGGGCGGTTCATTGCCGGTGAGGCGGAAGAGCAGGTTATTTGCCCAGCTGTAAGACATGATGAGGCCTGTGAGGATGATGAAGAGCATGGGGAAGGAGCTCCAGAAACCGATGACGTTGTGCCAGTTCCAGTCGCGGGCGCGGCCTTTGAGCTTGCGATTGAAGAGCAGGACTGCGCGCAGGTTTGACCAGCGCCAGTGACGTGGCCACCAGAGGTAGAGGCCGGAGAGGAGGAGGACGCCGAAGACGAGTGTGCCTGCGCCTGTGATGGCCTTGCCGATGGGGCGCTCGAGTCCCGTCTGGGTCAGGAAACGATGCCAGTCGGTGGCGGCGTGAAAGAAGTCGTGCCAGGTTTTATTGCCCTGGCCGAGCATGACGCCGGTGTAGGGATCGACAAAGTAGGTGCCGTCACGTCCGACACTGAGGGTGACGGGCGCGGTGGGCTCGGCCCGCCAGGTGATGCCGCTGGGGGTGAAGTTGGGTTGAGTCTGGCGAATGCGAGCCAGCAGCACGTCGGCTGTCAATCGTGCGGCGTCTGCGCTGGGAGGTGTGACGCGCAGATCGCGATTGGCCCATTCCATGAACTGAACCTCATAGGCAATCAAGAGACCGCTGATGGACATGGAAAGGATCACGATGCCTGCGAGCAATCCGGCGATGAGATGGGACCAGAAGATGAGACGGTGGAAGGTGGGCATGTTCGGTGTTGCTGGTTCTTTGTTCTTTGTTCTTGGCTTGGGTCTTTTCTCTTATCCCTTTTCCCTTTCTTCACCCCTCAGCCCATCTCGGCCCATTGGCGGAGAAGGTTGTGATAAACACCGGTGAGTTGGACACTGGTTTTCTCGACGGTGGGGTTACCTGCGAGTTCATGATTGAGCCGCTGGATGGCGAGATCGAGGTCAAACATGAGAGAGCGTTGGCTATCATCACGGATCATGCTTTGCAGCCAGAAGAAGGAGCAGATGCGCGCGCCACGGGTGACGGGGCTGACGTGATGCAGGCTGGTGGAGGGGTAGAGGACCATGTGGCCGGGAGGGAGCTTGACGCTCTGCACGCCATAGGTGTCTTCAATGCAGAGTTCGCCGCCGTCATACTCCTCAGGAGCGGCGAAGAAAAGGGTAGCGCTGAGGTCTGTGCGGATGCGCAGGGGCGTGCCGGGAACTTGGCGGATGGCGTTGTCCACATGGGTGCCAAAGGATTGGCCACCCGCGTAACGATTGAAGAGTGGTGGGAAGATGCGTAGGGGCAGGGCGGCGGCGAGGAAGAGTGAGTTTTTGCCAAGAGCACTGAGGATCATGTCGCCTAACTCACGCGCGGCGGGGCTGCCTTCGGGGAGCTGCATGTTGTCTTTGGCCTTGGCGGACTGATGACCGGCGGTGACTTTGCCATCGACCCAATCAGCGGCGTCGAGCAGTTGACGGGCATAGGCGACTTGTTCGGGCGTGAGGACGTCAGGGATGGTGATGAGCATGGTCTTAAAAAGGGGGGAAAGCCGGGAGTGATCGGCGCACTCGCGCATGATCACTCCCGGCGGGGGGGCACGGTGGGGAGCTTTAGAATTTGTAGGTGGCGGTGAGCATGACGAGCCTGCCGTTCCCTGGGACGAAGTGACCGCCGCCGAGACGGTCGATGTATTCCTCATCGGTGAGGTTGTTGACGTTCAGGCGGAGTGAGAAGTTCTTGTTGACCTCATAACCGAGCAAGGCGTCGAACAACACATAGGCGGGGGCTTCACGGGAGCTGATGCTGTTGCCATTGAATCGAGTGCCGATGTATTGCATGCCAAAGCCGATCTGGAAGCCATGAGGAAGGTCATAGACGGTCCATAGATTGCCCGTGTGTTCCGGGGTATTGTTGACGGGGCGATTGATCTCAGCTGCGGTCTTGGAATAGAGGATCTCGGACTGGAGGTAGGCGTAGCCGCCGAAGACACGCCATTTGTCCGTGATGTTACCCGCGAAACCGAACTCGATGCCCTGCACGCGCTGTTCGCCATCAAGGACAATGATGTCATTGACGAGAACATCCTCCGTTCGAGCATTGGTTTTTGTGGTGCGGAACAGTGCCGCAGTGAGTTGCAGGCGTTCGTCGAGGAGGTCCCATTTGGTGCCGAACTCGATGGTGTTGCTCTGCTCAGGATCGATGCTGATATTGTTGGCTGCGTTGGCTGTGGTGCTGAGGGTCAGGCCTTCAGCGCTGGGATTGAATGAGGTGCCATAGGCGGCGTAGATGCTGCCGTTTTCACGCGGTTTATAAACCACCCCTGCACGCCAGCTCAGCATTTCATCGGTCCGGCCCAAGTTCGTCGCGACACCTGCTGCGGTGACCGATTTGTATTTGGTGGTGAATCGGTCGTAACGAAGGCCTCCGCTGACTTCCCATTGATCGCCGATGTGGATGGTATCAAAGGCATAGGCCGAGAGAGAGAGAGACTCCGCATCCGTGTAAGCTCCCGTGCGCCCGATGCGGCCTAAGTAAGGCTGATTCGGGTTGGGGTTGTAGATGTTGGTCGTCGGCGCTGCGGTGCCTGCGCGGCCATAGTTCTTCGAGGTCTCATAGACAAACTCTCCCCCCGCGACGAGGTCATGCTTCAGGAATCCGGTCTCGAACTTGGCGGTGAGGTTGATCTGATCGGCGATGATGCTGTCGGTTTGATCGCGTGACTGAAGTTGGCGTGTGATGGTGCCATCGTAGGTAATGTTAGCGCCAGCCTGGACATCTAAGAAACGTGGGGCCGTGATCACCGAATCACGCACCGTGCGGCCGACGCGGAAGGTGTTGGTAATCTTCACCTTGTCACTGAAGTCGTGCTCAAACTGGGCTGTGACGATGTCGGTGCGAGTGCGCTCATAATCGCGGGCCAGGAGTCCATAATAGTTCTCATAGGACACGGGTGGGGCTTGATTGATGTAGGAGCCGAGGCCGTTCAGATAAGTGGTCGTGACACCGGCGGTGGTGCTGCGTCCAGGGACCCATGGGATGCCGTAGTCAGGCATCGCTTCCTGCTCCATGTGGAAGTAGCTGAGGGTGAAGCGCGTGTCGGTTTCCAGACCAAAAGCCAAGGAAGCTGCGAGACCAAAGCGCTCTTCTGTGGCTTCTCCACGGCCGGGTGTGTCAGCATTGTGGTAAAGCGTGTTCAGTCGCAGGGCGGTGTGCTCCCCCAGGGGTTGATTCAGGTCCAGGGTATTGCGAAAATAAGAATCTGTTCCAGCCCCTGCTTCGATCTGGTATCCAGGTTGGAGTTTTGGGCTTTTGGAGACCATGTTCACGGAGCCACCCGTTGAGCCACGGCCTGCATTGGCTGAAGAGGGACCCTTGGCCACTTCCACCTGTTCCATGTTGAATGGATCACGCGTGTAACCACCGAAGTCGCGGATGCCATCGACAAACATGTCCGTGCGTGCGCTGAACCCACGAATGCTCATGTTGTCGCCGGCAGGCACGCCACCTTCACCGGCTTGGATGGAGATCCCGGGCACGTTTCTCAGGACATCCCGCAGACTGGTGGCACCGCGTTCCTGGATGACCGACTTTGGCACCACCGTGATCGTTTGTGGCACGTCACGCAGTGGCACGGTGTATTTCTGCGTTTGCAGACGCTCGGGTTTGTAAACCTTGTCCGTTTCCGCAGAGACGACGACTTCAGGCAGATCGGTGACTTCGCCGGCAGGTTTGGGCTGCGGAGCAGGGGTGGGCGTCTGGGCGGCAAGGCTGCCAGCAACACTGAGAAGAGACGTCCAGGTGAGGCCTGCGGGGACGGAACGGAGAGAAGAAGAGGAGGGGAGGGATTGTTTCATGAGGAGAGACAAAAGTTGTGTCTAGTGGAATTGAGTTCCATTCGCAACAATGATGATGCGAATAAGTCTCATGATCAATGGCGTCAACTTTCTTTTTGAGATTTTGTCGCGATGAGCGCCTTTTGACACCCAGAGGGGTTGGCTCAGGTCTCTTGGACTTGTGACTTTGGATTTTTACGGCGAGTCGGTTCTGAAACCGAGTCGCTCGCCTGTTTCGCTCAAGGCCTGCAACGTTTGAATGAGACGATCCAGCTTCGATGGGGTGTAGCTGGCCAGATTTTCCTGCTGAATCTGAAAGGCGGCCTGCATGAGCGATTCATGGGCAGCTTTGCGCATGATTTCCGTTTGGGCACCTAGCTCCAGGCCATCTTCTAGAAACTCGGCCAAAAAGTGCGGCTGAAAGGCGCGGTACATGCGGCAGCCAAAGTGAAACAATTCCTCTCGAAGGGACTGAAATCGGACATCGTGTCGAGTCAATCGCATCACGTCTTCCACGGCATCCGTGGCCTCCACAATCCAGTTGTCTGCGCTCGCGACATCGACTGGAGGCGTTTCCAGCAAATGGGCTAGGGCGTGGCAAAGCGTGTGACGAGCCTTGATGCCGGCCTCAGCAGCGATGGGGTCCTGGTCCTCGCTGATGCAGCTATGAGTCAAGGCTCGGCGCGCTGAATCCGCAGCTGCAGCCCACTCGGGGGAGGGGAGTTGAAGAAGAGCATTGGCTCGATTCATCCACAGGCTGGCCTGAACTTGTTGATAGTCGAGGCTCGGGTTGGTTTCCTGCCCGTTCATGACTTGCACAGCGGTGTCAAAACAGCGCAGAGCGTTTGAGAAGGCGAGCTCACCCGCCCTGGTTTGCTCTGTGATGCCGCGATTCATCCAGGCCACGCAAAGTCGCCAGCGATAGATCGGATGGCTGTCCAGGGGCAGGCGATGCAGGTGAGCGATGGCGATGTCGTAACAGCTCAGGGCCTTGATCAAGCGGTCTGGACCACCGAGTCGGGTGAGTGCATCGGCACGGTTCATCCAGCCTGCGGTCAGGCCCCAGCGGAACAGCGGGTTTTCGTCCAGAGGTAAGGTCTCTCGGAGCGCGATGGCCTGCTCAAAACAGAGCAAGGCTTCAAGCAGCGAGTCGCGATCTCCACGCTGCATGAGGTCGATGCCATGCAGGGTCCACTGATTGGCCTCTGCATGGACCTGATCCGGTGAGGGGAGCAAAGCGGGATCGGAGGGCAGATCTGAGTCCATCTGAAAAATAGCGAGAATGCGTCGCAATAGCCTCTTGACGAAAAGAAATCAATCGCCAGTATCGCAACTGCTTCTCAACAATAACACGCGCACTCATGTCTCAAATCGCCCTTCTCAGATCTCCTGCGATGAGCATTCCTGCCGCCGTCACTCAAACCGCCTCCATGAAAGTGCGTTCATCCACTTGGCGGTTGGGGCATCAGGAAGAAAGCCTCTGCCTGCTGTCTTGGATGGTGGCGATCACGGCGAGTTTCCTCTTGATCGGTGTCGTAGGACTCGTGCGTCAGGAGTCCTTCATGGTGATCACTCTCTCCGGAGCCATGGGCAAAGGAGCGAGTGAGATCGCCAGTCAAGACACGACGATGGCAGAGCTGCAGGCCATGGAAGAAGCGCCTGAGATCAATGCCACGGAAGAGGTCACCCCCGAGGTCGTTGAGGTGCCGCAAGTCATGGACATGCCAGAAGTCATGCCCGATCTGCCTGAGTTGGCACAGGCCCTAATTACTGAAGATCTGTTCAC
>JAIXVB010000526.1 GCA_027483245.1 Verrucomicrobiaceae bacterium
AAGACCGACGGCACGGAAATCATGGTGGACAATCCCAGCTTCCTCCCACCCGCCAACGAGATCGATGAAATCCGCGAGCCCATCGTGAAGGTCTTCATCATGATCCCGAACGAATACATTGGCGACATCATGCAGCTCGTCATGGACAAGCGTGGCCAGGTGAACAACACCGAGACCCTCGATGATCGTCGTGTCCTGCTGCACACCGTCCTGCCACTGAATGAAATCCTCGTGGACTTCAATGACAAGCTCAAGTCCCTCACCCGCGGTTACGGCAGCATGGACTACGAGCACTCCGGTTACAAAGCCGACGACCTCGTGAAGATGGACATGCTCATCGCCGGCGAGCCCGTCGATGCCTTCTCCTGCATCGTTCATCGTGGCAAAGCTGAAGGCCGTGGTCGCCAGTTGGCCGCCAAGCTGAAAGAAGTCATCCCCCAGCAGCTCTTCGTCGTCGCCATTCAGGCCGCCATCGGTGGAAAAGTCATCGCCCGTGAATCCATCAGCGCCTTGAGAAAAGACGTGACTGCCAAGTGCTACGGCGGTGACATCTCCCGTAAGCGCAAGCTTCTGGAAAAGCAGAAGGAAGGTAAAAAGCGCATGAAGTCCATCGGCCGCGTGAACATCCCCCAGGAAGCGTTCATCGAAGTGCTCAAGACCAACTGACGCCAAGCAAAAAGCGGCCCCCCAAGTCCGCCCGGCAAAGAACCCTCTTTATCCCTACCACCCTGTTCCCCTCGCGGAACAGGGTGTTTTTTTTGCCCCCCTGCCACCAAGCTGGAGAGGCATGGCCAGTTTCGACACCTCGGGAAAAAAGTTCTTGGCGGGCAGTGTCAGTTTTGACACATGGAGAAAAAAGCTCCTGGCGAGCATGGTCAGTTTTGACACCACGGGAAAAAAGTTCCTGGCGGGCAGTGTTAGTTTTGACACATGGAGAAAAAAGTTCTTGGCGAGCAGTGTCAGTTTTGACACCCCGAGAAAAGAGTTCTTGGCGGGCATTGTCAGTTTCAACACCGCGAGAAAAAAGTTACAGTCCAGCCAGTTCCTTTTCAGAATCGGCATGATGAAGTTCAGAGCAGTTCTTCTGATTATTTGAGTTTTTGCCGTCAAAGCCTCGATTCATGATTGGGACAATCGTTGGAGGTGGACTGGATCCGTTTGCTTATGTCACCCCGTTTTTTGAACCCATCGACTTCAGATGACAGCCTTGTTGCTTGAGGTCATTCGATCCTCAAGGAACCCTGAGTCACTTACAATGAAGTGTTTATCTTTTTCGAGTTATCTTGGGAGAAGCTCATGGTTTTTTCTTCTCCTGGTCATGGGTGCCGCTTCCAGCCTTGTTATTGGGCAATCCTCCATAGCTCCCGTTTCTCCCTTCGGATCCGCCAATTCGGACTATGACACCCTCACCAATGCGGAGGAAATCACGGTCGGCACGAACCCTGCCCTCACGGATACCGATGGTGATTTCATCACGGATAGCGATGAACTTTCCATCACACTCACCAATCCGCTTTTAGCGGACAGCAATGGAGATGGCCTCAGCGATTATGTGAACTGGGTGACGGCACACCCGCAACTCTGGGATGTGAACCGCAATGCACTCTGGGATGCCCGTGATTTGCAGTTCAACGATTATTCCTCTTACCAGGGCTTTTGGTGGGCAACGGCTCACCTCATAGACACGGATGGCGATGGTATCTCAGATCGCGATGAGTTTTGGTATGGCAACTGGTTCAAATACAAATACTGGCACAATGACTCGGATGGAGATGGAATTCTGGACGGCGTCGAATGGAATGGTCCAGATCACTGGCTGCCCACGGACTACGATCATGATGGGTTGGCAGCCAGCAGTGAGTATAACACAGACCCCAACAATCCAGACAGCGATGGTGACGGGCTCCCGGATGGGGTGGACAGTTTTTTCAGAACTCAGGCACATGTTGACAGTGACAACGATGGTTTGAACGATCTTGAGGAGCTCCTCAATGGATCGTGTCCAGCTCATGGCGACTATGATGAAGATTGGCTCGATGACTCGCAGGAGCGAATACTCGGATCCAACCCCTATGCGTATGACACAGACATGGATGGCCTTTCAGATGGCTACGAGTTCTTTGGCACATTGTTTGTTGGGCCAACGGATCCACTGTTTATAGATTCGGATGGAGACTTTTTAACCGATTTTGAAGAGCAGTGGAGTTGGTATACAACCACTGCTTCATACTTTAATGGCAATCTACTGGATCCCAACAATCCAGACACGGATGGGGATGGCGTTCTGGATTACTTTGAGGTGAATCTCACAGATACCGACAACGGCGGCGTGCCGGATGTCATGGAGCGCTATTATGGTCTCAACCCTCTATTGAGTAGCGATGACATCGGTGACCTGGACAATGACGGTGAAACCAATGTGGTGGAGTATCAGAACGGAACGCTCTTGGATGGGAACTACGGCCCACGATACGATTGGGATCGAGATGGCATGACCAATGTCTGGGAGATCGCGCAGGGGCTCGATCCCACGGATCCCCTGGATGCTTATGATGATCCGGATGGAGATTACCTTTTTAACATTGAAGAATATCAGGCCCGAACCAATCCGCACTTGGTCCTGACGCCCGGTGCACAGCTCATCGTGATCCTCACCCTGGATCCCACGACTTTCAGTGTGGTGCATATCCCTGCCCGCACCGATTATGAGGCCGCGATGCGGTCCGCACTGCCTGCTGGGTTGGTGCGCGGGAACGGCCCCGATGCTCAGCGTGAGCATGAAGATGACTGGGACGGCGATGGACTAACCAATCGTTCTGAGATGCTAGACGATCCTTTCACCTCACCACGCACACCCACTGCCGACGCAGATGGCGACAGCCTTCCTTCAGCTTGGGAGATTTCCATGACGCTGAATCCGCTCAACGGCGATCAAAATACCAGCGGCACCAATGATCGTGACGATGACTTTGACCAAGACACTTTAACCAATCATGCCGAACTCTTGGCCGGCACCCATCCCCTGAACTCCGATACAGATGCCGATGGCTTGCCTGATGGTTGGGAAATCAGCTTTGGACTCAACCCGCTGGACGCAAGTGGCGACCATGGCAGTGCCGGGGATCCTGATGGGGATGG
>JAIXVB010000166.1 GCA_027483245.1 Verrucomicrobiaceae bacterium
AGATCCAGCACGCAGGGCGAAGTCACACGCAGGAGACACGCTGGCAATTCCGCACCTACAATGCCGCGCAGATGCGTTCGCTGCTGGGCAAGGTGCCTGAATTGAAGCTGCTCGCCTGCTACGACTTCACCTATGACATCGAATCTCCGCGTGAGCTGGATGACAGCTACGCGGATATCCTTTTGGTGTTGCAACGACAGGCCTGATCCTCAGACGTCACTGCAAAAAGTATTTTTTGATCCCTGGCGATCTCGTGAAATCATGGGTTCCATCGCGTTCGATGCTGCGGCTTGAGTACGTTGTTCATGCTTCAGCATGCTCTTTGGATTCACCCAGCTATCACGTTCCCGGGCTGCCTAAAGGCCGAACTACGAACCCAAGCCCCCCCGAACAATACTGAAGGAGCTGAAAAATCCTGTGAATCCTGCCCCTTTTGTTAATCCTGTGATGATCGCTCCGATGCATCTCTCGGACAGTTTGCAGGGGCGTCCTGATCCTCAGCGATTCAGGCTGTGGAGGAACTCCACCAGATCGAGGAACTCGCCGGAGGACATGGTGTTGCCGAGGCCCTCGGGCATGGAGCTTTGTTTCAAGGTGTCGCGCTTTTGCAGATCCGCTTTGGGGATGATTTGAACGATGCCACCGGGGAGTTTGAAGTGGATGGCCTCGGCGGTTTCGGATTCGACAAAGCCCGTCATGGCGAGGCCTGCTTTGGTCTCGATGTTCGTTGTGACGTATTTCGGGTCCAGCTTGGCATTGGGCTCAATGATGGACTCGACGATCTCTTCCTTTTTCAAACGTTTGCCGACCCCATTCAAAGGCGGGCCGTAGTCGATGCCTTCGGGACCAAATTTGTGACAGGCGATGCAGATGCGACGGGCGATGGCTTTGCCGTTGTCGGCACTGCCCTTGGCTTTGGCGATGGTCTTGAAAGCCTCTTGGTATTCTTTCTCCTTGAGCCCACCGGCAAGCGCTTTTTTCAGGGCTGCTTCGGCTGCGCCTTCGGGTTTGGAGAGGTGATCCAGTCGTGTGGCATACTCCAGGCCTTTGGGATTGTTTTTGGCCAGTGTGCCTGCTGCGAAGGCGGGTTTCCACACGGGCTCCAGAGCCGCCATGGCCATCTCCACGGTGTATTCGATCCAGTAGTCGCTGGGTTGATTCAGCGATTGCAGGATGAGCTCCACGGACTCGAGGCTGGGTTCAAAGCTGAGGGCGCGGATGGCTTCCAAACGCGTGCGGGCAAAGCTGTCCGTGACCTGGGGAGCGATGAGTCCCATGGCTTTTGGCACGCGCGTCCATTCATCGGCCAGCACCCGTGTTGCCGCCGCGCGGGCTTCGCCAGTGGGGGCGCGAAGCACCTTCGTGAGCAACTCGACATCCACCGCGTGATGCCACTGCTGAACCCAAAGAGCCTCGCACCGCAAACGATCGTGATCGGCATTCGTCGCATCGAGTTGAGCGACCCAGGTTTTGACGGCGGCGATGACCTCAGCGGTCGCGCGACCTCCGAGTTCACGGCGGGCGCGGTAGCGAGTGCGCGGTTCGTATTCCTTCAGTTGTTCCAGCAGTTCAGGGATGCTTTTGCCATGCTGTGTGACCGGGGTGAGCAGAGGTTTGTTCTTGTTCACCAAACGATACAGGCGACCATGCTTGAAGTCACGGTTGGGGTCGCGCTGGGAATACTGCATGTGCCCGAGCAGAGCGGTGTGCCAGTCGCCGAAATACAGCGCGCCATCCGGGCCGATCATGGGGTCGGTGGGGCGAAAGTTCGCCTCGGTGCTGGCCAGCAGGTCATCCGGCACCTGTTTGCCTTCCACGGTCTTCTTGCGGCGCGCGCCTTTGTAACCCGCGCCATCATCGCCGAGCTTAAAGGTGGTGAGGCCGTGCATGTTGATGACACAGGCGTAGATGAACAGGCCTTGAGCATTGTCGGGGAAGTGGCGGCTGAGGATGAATTCATTGCCCACGTTCGGTCTCATGCCCATGCCATCGAAAAGCGTGTTGAGGCCTTTGCGTTTGGAGGTGAAAGCCGTGCTCAGAGGACTGTCCCAGTGCTGCTGCGGGGTGGTGCCATCGCCAACGAAGCCTTGGCCCCACTGATCAAAGACGTAGCACCAGGGATTGCCATAACCGGGCGTGGTGAAGCGGCGGATTTTTTGCGTGAGCGGGTCCAGCACATAACAACCGGGCGATCCCAGATTGCGCACCGGGCCCCAGGGTGTCTCGACCGCGGTGCTCATGCTCACGCCTTCCAGCATGTGCAGCAGCCCGCCATTGGACCACTCGAAGGCACCAATGGTGTGGTGCGTGTCATCCGTGGCCCAGCCATCGCTGAGGGGAATGACCACGTCTGCCTTGTCGTCGCCATCGCTGTCTTTGAGGAAGATCAATCGCGGCTCATCCACGACGATGACACCATCCTTGTAGAACTCGAATCCCGTGGGGCAGATGAGCTTGTCGTAGAACACGGTCATCTTCTGCGCGCGGCCCTTGGCATCGAGATCATCAAAGATCATCAGCTTGCAGCTCGGGCGTGGTTCACCGGGTTTCCATTGCGGGTAGGTGCTCATCGAGGCGGCCCACAGGCGACCTTTGGCATCAAAGTTCACCTGATTGATTTTCCGCACTTCCGGGAACTCACGTTCACTGGCCACAAGCTGAACTTCGTAGCCTTCGGGCACGCTCATTTCGGCAATGCTTTCCTCAGGGCTGTTGTATTTCAGCTCCTTGGGTTCGGAGTAGGGTTTGGTGCCGAAACCAGTCTTCGGCACGAAGAGTTCACCCGTCTGCGAGTCATCGGGCTGAGCCTCTATTCCCTGGGCGAGTGACCACACGACATGGTCGCGCACGGCGACCATGTTGCGGATCTTGATGATCTCGAGAGGAAAGGTCTCCGTGTCCAGCGTGCGGCGTCCGCCATAGACATACCAGCCGTTGAGCATGCGATGATCCTGCGCATGTACCCAGGCCTTGTCGGCCACGGCGGTGAGCAGCTTTTGATACTCGGGTGAGCCCGGCTGCGCAGGGTTCGTGCTGGTGAAAAGCGCCTGATCGAGAGCCTCCGCGATCACGAGATTGCCCTTTTCGTTAGGCAGCAAGCCATTGTGAGTGAATTGCAAATGGGGCTCTTTGGCGAAGGCGTTTGATGTCGGCTCAAAAACTTCCGCAAAGGCCAAGTCGCGCTGTTTGGCCAGCTCTTCCACCGCTTGTGCATAGAGCTTGAGGTTGGCGTTTTCCTTCACGCCATCGGGCAGGAATCCATCTCTGGCCCCCTCAAAGGCGACGGGTGAGATCAGGACAAAACGGGCCTTAGCTCCGGTGTCATCGCGGGGATACTTGTTGGCGAAGCTGTCGAGAAACTTGGCGTAGTCGGCTTTGAAATTCGCCAACCCTTCAGGGCCGGCGTGGGATTCATTGGCACCAAAGAAGCAGAGGTAAGTGTCCGCACTGAAGACTGAGATCGGGTCATCCAGCTTCGTGTAATCCGTGGAGCGCTGCTGTTTCGCCACTTCATCGGCAGGGCGGGCGAAGTTTCTCACCACCAGCCGATGCTGGGGAAAGCGCGCGTGCAGCAGTGTCTCGAAATGTCCCGACATTGCCAGGGTTTCGCCTTGGCCATTGCCGATCAGAGCGATGCGCTCGTGTGGAATGAATTCCAGGGGCAGCGTGCTCGGTTTCAGCGCGGGGCGTGCCGGGCGCGGTTTCGGTGCCAGCACGACCTCGGCGGTGTAGGGAGAGGAACTGGGCGTATCAGCCGCCAGGGCAGGCGCGGCCAGCAGGGAGACGAGGGCAAGATGTCGCAGCATGAGAATCAATGGGTTGTGTCAATGGCCCGCAGCAGAGCCGCGAACCGGACGCGATTTCGCTCTGGGCACCTCAGACCAGCGGGATGATGACTTTTTCACCATGCTGATCGTGCGCCGGATTCAGCGCGCGCAGTTCCAGTTCGAGTTGCTCGGGCGTGGCCCGGGCGATGACCCAACCGTTCGGCCGTGCTTTGTTAAACACATAAGCCACGGGCGGTAGGTTGATCAGGTGGAGGCCGGTGGCTTCATGGACGCGGTGCTCCCAGTTGTGCGTGTGGCCGTAGAAGAGCGCTTTCACTTTTTTGTGTTTCGCCAGCACGGTGAAGAGCGCCTCGGCATCGGTTAGGCCGGTCACCTTTTGGCCTTCCTTCAGCTCAAACTGTGGGTTGTGATGGGTCATGACCACGGTGGGTTTGTTCGGTGCGGAGGCCAGCGTGCGGTCCAGCCAGCCCAGTTGAGCCTCGCCGATCTGCCCCGGGGTCTTATTGACTTCGTGCAGAGAATCGAGCAGGACCCAGTTCATCGTCGCGCTGGAGAGCAGGCTGACGTGTTTGCCCGCCACCGGGCGCAGGTCCTGGACGCTGGTCAGGGCGGCGGTGAAGTTTTTGTAGTCGTCATGATTTCCCAGTGTGCAGTGGACCTGGATGCCAGACTCCCGCAGCGGCGTGATGAGATCGACAAAAGTCGCGTAATCGCCAGCTCCCCCGTCGAGGTAAGCGCAGTCGCCATTGACGATCACGCCGTAGGGTTTCGAGCCGAGTTTCAGCACCTGATTCGCACAGCGGGTGAGATTTTCCCCCATGCAGGCCTCTCTGGCGATGGTTCCCGGATCCGCAGCGATGTGGGTGTCTGAGAACAGCACCCAATTTTCCACCGCCGGGTTCTCCGCTGCCTGCAACCAGGACGGGCAGAGGGCTGCTGCGAGGGAACTTTGGAGCCAATGACGACGTGACAGGGCAGGCAGAGTGATGGGCATGGTGGGCGCGGTGATTCAGCTGAGGTTAAAAGGACGCCGCCGTCCGTGGCAATCCTTCATCGCATTCATGAGTCCTTTTCATCCATCTCCTGGCGCGGAGTCTGCATCCACGGTTGCCAGGGCAGGGGGGTGCGCTACTCTCCCGCCCCTTTCCCATCATGTCTGACCTGGAAAACCCCTTTCAAGAAACCCTGCTTCAACGTCACCGCGCAGAGCCCTGCACCGTCGTCATCTTCGGTGCCACCGGCGATCTGACGAACCGCAAGCTGATCCCCGCTCTCTACAATGTAGCTGCCGAGGGCGATCTGCCCCCACAGTTCAAAGTCGTCGGTTTCGCCCGGCGTGACAAATCCGACGACGTCTTCCGCACTGAGCTGGAGGAGGGAAATCGCAAAAACTCCCGCCAGGGCCACAACGATGAGCTGTGGGCCAGTTTCAGCCAGAGCATCCACTATCACCGCAGTGAATTTGAAGACCTGGAGGGTTACAAAGCCCTGGGACGCCTGCTGGATCAGTTCGATGCCGAACGCGGAGCCCCTGCCAACCGCCTCTTTTACCTCGCCGCCGCACCGGAGGCCTTCAAACCCATCCTCGAGATGCTGCGTGCTGCTGGGCTCAACCAAGGCGTCAACGGCAAATGGGCACGCGTGGTCTGCGAGAAGCCGTTTGGCAAAGATCTCGCCACCGCCCGCGCGCTGAATGAAACCGTCGCCGCGACCTTTGCGGAAAAAGACACCTACCGCATCGACCATTACCTGGGCAAAGAAACCGCCCAAAACATCATGGTCCTGCGCTTTGCCAACGCGCTCTTCGAACCGAACTGGAACAGCCGCTACATCGATCACGTGCAGATCACCTGCGCTGAGAACCTGGGCATGGAAGGTGGCCGCGGCGGCTACTACGACACCGCCGGAGCGCTCCGTGACATGGTGCAAAATCACCTCTTTCAGCTGCTCTCCCTCGTGGCCATGGAGCCGCCGACCGACCTCAGTGCCGACAGCGTGCGCGATGAAAAGGTGAAGGTCATCCGCGCCCTCCGTCCCTTGGTTGGGCCAGAGGACGTGGGTGCCAACATCATCCGCGCCCAATACACCGCTGGCAATGTCGATGGCGTCGCCCGTGTGGGATATCGCCAAGAAGACCGCGTCAATCCCGAGTCGAACACCGAGGCCTATGTGGCCCTGCGCCTTTACATCGACACCTGGCGCTGGCAGGGCGTGCCCTTTTACATCCGTGTGGGCAAGCAATTGCCGAAAAAAGCCACCGAGATCAGCGTCCACTTTAAAAAGCCGCCGCAGGTCCCCTTCGCCACCGCCCGCCTCCCAGGCAGCAGCGAAAACACCCTCGTCATCCGCATCCAGCCCGATGAAGGCATCGCCCTGCGCATCCTGGCCAAACAACCCGGTCAGGCGCTCTCCATGCAGCAGGTGAAGATGGACTTCCGCTACTCCTCCAGCTTTGGCAAGGCCAGCCCCGAGGCCTACGAGCGTCTCCTGCTCGATGCCATGGCCGGTGATGCCACCCTCTTTGCCCGTCGTGATGAAGTCGAAAGCGCGTGGAAGTTCATCGATGAACTCGAGCACGCCTGGCACAAGCACCCCAGCCCACCGCCGATGTGTGAATACCCCGCCGGAAGCTGGGGCCCGAAAGAAGCCGACGACCTCCTCCGCCAAGACGGTCGCCAGTGGCGTCTGCTCTGAGTTCCGTCACCGCTGTTGGGGAGCCTCAGTCTTCGGGGTCTGACCGCAAAGACTGAAGCCCCACCCCAAATCAAGGCACGCTGGATGAAAATCCACGCGTGCCTTTTTCATAGGCC
>JAIXVB010000176.1 GCA_027483245.1 Verrucomicrobiaceae bacterium
AGTTTTTTGAAAGCCGCGAGAATCGCACCCTGCGTCATCGACTGCATCCACAGACGCTGAACGGGTTTACGGATTCCTGCGGCCTCGACGATGTAACGAAAAATCAACTCCCCTTCACGACCGGCATCGCAAGCATTGATAAGTTGATCCACATCCTTGCGTTTCATCAGGCGAGAAAGGAGCTTGAAACGATCCGCGCTATCCTCAATGGGCTTCAGTTCGAACTCCTGGGGCATGATGGGCAAATGGGTCCAGCCCCAGCCGATCTTTTTGCCATTCACCTCAGGGAAGCCGAGTTCGATCAAATGACCGATCGCACTGGAGATGATGTGGGTTTCGTTCTCGAAGTAGTCCTTCTCCTTGGTAAACGCCGTCATGCCTGGAGCCTTCGCCAGGGAACGGGCAAGGTCGGTGGCCACACTGGGTTTTTCGGCGATGATGAGAGCCTTGGGCATGATAAATGAAATTACGGAAGGGGGGCTAACCAAAGGCACGCTTTCCGGCCTCGTGTCAAACTTTTCGCTCATTCGACCCTTTGAGCCCTCATCTCAGACCCTCAGCCAAACTGAGCACACACGCTCCGAGACATGACCGCCGGGACTCCTTTTTGCAGGTCCTAATTTCCTCATCCATTAAGGTTTAAGCACACATGCCCTTTGTGCTGGAATCCTTTTGAAATAAGGCCCCGAGGCCACTGACCGTGCAAAATTTCTGCCCCCTGCGTGTCGCATGGCAAGGGCATTCCTCCGTCTCGACTCCTGAGGCGAGAGAATCAGACCTTCACCAACCAGTCAAAAATTCGTGAACTCGTGCGGAGCGCTCTCTATCACGGGCGGAACCCAACAAGCGAAGGATTCTCGGGTTTCGATCTGGCAGTGCTTGCCGAGCGGCTGCAGTTCGATGCCAGTACGCTCTACACCACGGGGGTTTTGAGCATCAGCGTTGCTCCTGAATCGTCGCGTGTGAGTTGGTCCTCATGTTGGGCGGCTGGTCGTGACACGCCGTCAGCGATTGAGCGTGTAAGCGAAAATCTCTGCAGCAAAGACGTGACTTTACTGCAGAGATCAATTTTTGCTCCAAAGTAGATCAACCCACCTCGAGAACGCCAGTGCTGTCTCCCACGCGCTCAGAACGAACGCCCATGCGATCCAGCATGGAGATGTAAAGGTTGGTCATCGGAGTTTCCCCCGGAAGGACGATGCGTTTGCCACCCGTCCAAGTGCCGCCAGCACCGCCAGCGAGGATGATTGGCAGATTGTCATGATTGTGGCGGTCTCCATCGCCAATGCCAGCGCCAAAAACGATCATGCTGTTGTCGAGCAAGTTACCTTCGCCTTCTTGGGCCGATTTCAACTTGTCCATGAAGTAGCCCAGCTGACGCATGTAAAACTGATCGATCTTGGCGATCTTGGCCAGCTTAACGGGATCTTTCTGGTGATGGGAGATCGAATGGTGAGCGTCTGGCACACCGATGTCTGGGAAGCTGCGATTGCTGCCGTCGTGCGCCAACATGAACGTGCAGAGACGAGTGGTGTCGGTCTGGAAAGCGAGCGTCAACAGATCAAACATGACGCGAATGTGCTCCTCATAGGAATCAGGGATGCCCTCAGGCACTTTGAGATCCTTGGGCAGTTGGGTGGTGAATTTCTCTGCACGTTCGATGCGCAGTTCGATGTCACGCACCGAGCTGAAGTATTCATCCAACTTGCGTTTGTCGTTGCCGTTCACCTTGCCTTGCAGGGATTTGGCGTCATCCAGGACCGTGTCCAGGATGCTCTTTTGGAGGCGCTGACGACGGGCACCTTCCGCACCGCGAGCACCGGCCGAACCATAACCAAAAAGACGCTCGAACACCAAGCGCGGGTCCATCTCTGGAGCCATCGGCATGGTTTCATTTTTCCAGGCTAGATTAAACTGATAGGCACAGGAATAACCACTGTCACAACGACCTGCGCTGCGCTGACCATCGGTGCTGAGTTCCAGAGACGGCAGGCGTGTCAGGTGACCGATCTTTTGGGCCGCAATTTGATCGACGGAGACACCGAGTTGGATGTCTGCACCAGCGGTTTTCTTGGGCATGCAGCCCGTCAGGAAAGTCGAGGTCGCACGAGCGTGATCACCACCGCCATTGCCATGAGAGCGGGCGAAGTTCTGGGCCAAGCCTGAAACCACCATGAAATTCTCACGATGACGCTCAATCTCCTTGAGCGTGGTGCTCAGTTGGTAACCCTTGCCTTCACCTGTGGGATACCATTCGCCGACGTTCACGCCGTTTGGAATGTAGAGCCAAGCGGCGCGAAGGGGCGCTTTGGCAGGCTTTGCTGCAGCCGCAAAAGCGCGACCACCAATGGACTCCAGGAAGGGCAGAGACATCATCGTGCCGAGTCCACGGAGGACTTTTCGACGGCTGATCTGATGGGAAGCTGTGGCAGTTTCTTGGAAGGGATTCATATGACTTGAAATGATATACGCAGCGTGTCTGTGCAAACTTTCCTTGACGTAATTCGCAACCAACGGGCCATCAGACGCGAAATTTGTTGAAAATCAGGCAACTCCACGCCCGATTAGTCACTCCCCTACCCCACAAACCACATTCATGAAGATCCTAGCTGCTCTCTCTGCCTTTGCTTTCCTCACCACCGCCCTGTCTGCTCAGGAAGCTGATGTGGCTGTCATCGAACTCAAACCCCATGCCAGCAACCCCTTGGGTTATGACAAAACCGATCTGAGCGTGAAGGCAGGCCAGAAAGTGAAACTCACCCTGAACAACACGGGCAGCATTGCCCCTCAGCCGCACAATTTCATCCTCATCAAACCCGGCAAAGACGCTGCTGTGGGTGCCCAAGCAAATGCCATGATGACAGATCCTCAGGCGATGGCCAAGAGCTACATCCCGGATGCTTCGAAAGACGACATCATCGCCCACACCAAGTTGGTCATGCCCAATGGCACCGAGACCATCGAGTTTCTCGCCCCAGCCGAAGCGGGTGACTATCCTTTCATGTGCACCTTCCCTGGCCACTGGCTGCTGATGAAGGGCGTCGTGCATGTGACGAAGTAATTTGTTTTTCGGGCGGGCAGAGATGCCCGCCCTTTTCATTTCCACAACCCAACCTGCAACACCATGAAACATCTCCTCACAGCTCTCACCGCCCTCGCGCTTTCCTCCAGTCTATTGGCTCAGGATAAAGTCTCCGCCGGTTCTCTCGATTTCACCCTGCCCTCCGCCGCTTGGAAATCCGTGCCAAGCGCCAGCCCGATGCGCGCAGCCACCCTTCAAATCACCGTCGAAGGTGTGGAGAAGCCTCTGGAAGCCGTCTTTTTCTACTTCGGCGCAGGCCAGGGCGGCGATACCAATGCCAACGTCCAGCGCTGGCTTGGTCAATTTGAATCCCCTCCTGTCTCGAAGACGGAAGAACTCGAAGCAGGCGGTCAAAAAATCACGCTCGTCACGGCCACCGGCACCTTCATGGATGGCCCGATGATGGGCGCAAAAACCCCGAAGGCTGATTATTCGCTGCTCGGTTCCATCGTTCCAGGTCCAGATGCGCCGATTTTCATCAAGCTCACCGGTCCCAAAGACGCGATCGCTAAAATCACGGAAGATTTCAAAAAACTCTCCCTGAGTCCGTTTGCTGCCAAATAAGACCGAAAGGTCCTTTTCAGTGGGTTGAGGGCAAATTGCTCTCAGCCCACATACTGCGTGATGAAGCCTTCATTGCCTTCAGCATCACGAAAACGGCCGAGCAAAATAGGCTCGCCCTCACGCTGAAACGGGGCCTCCACGATGCGGCCACCCGATTGTTCGATCAGGCTAGCGATCTCAAAAACGTCTTCGTATTGAAGGCTCAATCCTGTGGGGTTCAACGAACCATCATGCCCGCCGTGCAAGGCGAGAATGGCATCTCCAAAGCTGAGTTCAGACCAAAACTCGCTGACAAAGATCTCCTGAAAGCCCAGGCAGGCGGTGTAAAAACGAACGGCTCGCTGCATGTTGGCAGCTAGAAGCATGAATTTCACTTTCTCAGGACGCATTCAAACAGTATGCCGAACGAGTTCAACTTGGCGAGATCAAAACCATGCCCTCCGAAACCCCGGTCAATGTCGTCTGCGCTCTGATTCAGCACGAGGGACTCATCTTATTGGCTAAACGACCCGAGGGCAAACGTCTGGCCCGGTTGTGGGAGTTTCCAGGCGGTAAAGTCGATCCGGGAGAGCAACTCGAGCAGGCCCTGCATCGTGAACTTCAAGAAGAACTCGGCTGCCAGGTCACAGTTATGCACTCAGGACCGCCCGTGCTGCACCGCTATCCCTGGGGTGAGATCCAGCTGCACCCTTTTCTCTGTGAGTTGACTGAGCAAAGCCCAGCTCCTCAGGCCCATGAACACTTGGCTCTGATCTGGTGTGCTCGCCATGAACTGCAACGGCCCGATTTGGCTCCCGCAGATGTGCCCGTGCTCGAATGGTTAAAAACATTGGCCTGACTTCTGCGTCAAAATTGTTGATATTGAAGCAGTTACAAAGGTTGTGACCCGCTTGAGAGGTCACGATAAAGTCGCATTTTTTATGATTATTATTAGAACTGATTTTATAATTATTTGATTTTTCAAAATAATCATGACAAATTTCTGACAAGCGTCCGAATTTCCATGCACACTCCAGCCCCCATCGTCAGTCCTGAAATGGCTTTTGCCAGTTTCGACCTCGTGAGTTTCGGTGAAATCACGGTTCCCGAGCACCCCCTACGTTTCGGTTTCCAGGTGGACATCGTTCCCGAGGCGGAAGTGAATCAGCAGTTGATCTTTGCCCTGGTAAGCCAAAATCGCGGCACTGAAGGGCGGGCCAAAACTCACGGCTTCGCCATTCGATTGGATCTCAAGACGGGTGAAGTCTGGGATTTGCTCAGCGACAGCGGCCTCATCGGCTGGATCGATGGCCCCGTGACACGTTTCACCGATGAAGAGCCCATGCTGCTGAGCTGGCAGGTAGAGCATCTCGGTGCGGCGTTGATCCCCAAGCTGCAGATTGGCGATGAAGTTTTTCTATATCCTGCGCTGCGATACGAAGAAGGCATGGTCATGGACACCATGGCTGGCACTCTCGCAGGCAAAACAGCGACCTTGAGTGCGTTCATGCACCCTGCCGTCTGGCGTGAATCCCTGGTCTGAACGATTCTCGCTGAAACTAGCAATTAACGCGCCCGCAAAATCGCCTCGGCGATTCGCATGCCATCTGCAGCCGCGGAGATGATCCCCCCTGCATACCCTGCCCCTTCACCGGCTGGATAGAAGTTCTTGAGCGACACGCACTCATAGGTGGTGGGATCTCGCGGAATCCGCACGGGGGCTGAACTGCGGGTCTCCGCTGCGGTCAGAACCGCGTCTTCGAGATCAAAACCCGGCAGGCTTTTGTTGATGCGCGGTACGGCTTCTTTGAGCGTGGCAATGACGGATTCAGGCAACACTTCACGCAGGTCTGTCCAGAGCACTCCCGGTTCATAGGAGGGTTTCACACTGCCCTGACTCGTCGAAGCACGGCCCGCGAGGAAATCCCCCAGAAGCTGAGCCGGGGCGTGATAGTTTTTACCCCCCACTTCAAAGGCCCGGCGCTCAATCTGACGCTGGAACTCAATGCCCGCCAAATCGTGCGCTTGTCCATAATCCTGGGGGCCGACTTCGACCATGAAACCCGCATTGGCATTGGCCTCCGCACGAGCATAACTGCTCATGCCGTTGGTGACGACTGTGCCGGGTTCTGAAGTCGCTGCCACGACGAGGCCGCCTGGACACATGCAAAAGCTGTAGGCGCTGCGTTCGGTCTCGCAATGAGCCACGAACTTGTAAGGGGCCGAACCCAAGCGCTCGTGTCCGGCCCATTTGCCATAGAGCATTTGATCCACCAGTCGCTGAGGATGCTCGATTCGAACGCCCACCGAGAAGGGTTTCGGCTCAAAGGGAATGCCGCGAGCGTGCAACATGCTGAAGGTATCTCGGCTGCTGTGGCCAATGGCAAAGACGATGGGGCTGCCCTCAATGACAGAGCCATCAGCCAGGATCACCGCACGCATCGCACCTTTTTCGACCACGACATCGCTGACACGAGCATTGAATCGAACCTCACCGCCGAGTGAGATGATCTCTTCGCGAACATGGCGGACCACTTTGATCAAGCGGTCCGTGCCGATGTGGGGGCGAGCCTTGATCAAAATGTCTTCTGGCGCACCTGCGGCCACCATTTCCCGCAACAACCAGGGAATGCGGTGCTCGCGATCGCGGATCTGAGTGTAAAGTTTGCCATCCGAAAAGGTGCCGGCACCGCCTTCACCGTATTGGACATTGGATTCGGGATTGAAATCCCAGCCACGCCGCCAAAAACCCGTCACATCGCGTGCTCGATCACCAGCAGGTTTGCCACGCTCCAGCAAGATGGGTTTCAAACCAGCACGTGCGAGCAGAAGTCCGGCAAACAGTCCACAGGGTCCCGTGCCAACGATAACGGGGCGTCCCTCAGAGTTGGCGGAATTTGCTCCAGGGCTCACTTTGACCTCCACATAGGTTTCATCGGGGGCCACAACGACCTTGGTATCGGCTTTCAAGGCCTTCAACACACGCGCTTCATCAGCCACCTCCACCAGCAGGGTGTAGCTAAAATTGACATGGCCGCGGCGGGCATCAATGGCGCGCTGCTTCACCGTAAACGTCGCCTCTTTGACTCCGAGACGCTTCAGCACGGCCTGACGCAGGTCGGCATCGGAGTGGTCCACAGGGAGATTGAGTTGAGAAACTTGCAGCATGAGAGAGCGAGCCTGTTCGTTCGTTCAAGAGTGGCCAGCTTGCAACCAGATGACGGGCGCGCTTGCCATTGCCCCGCATCCTGCCACTGTCACGACCCCAAATGCCTTCCCAGCAAGCCACACCCCCTGTCACCGACCGAGCCGCCAACGGACGGCCCGGAGTGTCCGCACACCCTTCCGATCTCCCAGTGTCCAAAAAGATCTGGGATCGCACCGCCTGGAAAGACGCCGCTTTTTTCCTGCGCTACCTGCGCCCTCATTTTAACGTCTTCATCCCTGCGCTGATCGCCCTGGCCCTGACGGCCGTGCTGACCGTGACCTTCATCAATCTCCTGGCAGAAGTCGCTGGCAAGGGCCTCGGTGGCGCCAAGGGGCCTGAATGGATGGCGGAGTTAAAGCACAGCTTGATGGTCGTGGCGGGCATCGTTTGCACCCAGGCTTTCATCGCCTTTTGGCGCATCATGCTTTTTGCCAAGGCCAGCGAGCGCGCCCTGGCGGCTCTGCGCATGGAAACCTTCAGCCGCATCATTCGCCTGCCAATGAGCACGCTGAACATGCGGCGGGTGGGTGAACTGGCATCGCGTCTGGCCAATGATGTGGAATCCATGCGTGAGACGCTGGTGATGACGATTCCGATGCTGATCCGTCACACGGTGATGCTGCTCGGCTGTCTGATTTTGGTGCTGCAAATCAGCGTCAAACTCGCCTTGGTGATGATCGCCACTATTCCGGTGGTGATCGTGATGATCGCTATCTTCGGTGCCCGCATTCGCAAACTGACCCGCAAGGCCCAAGATGATCTGGCGAGTTCTCAGGTCATTGTGGAGGAAAGCTTGCAGAGCATCATCAGCGTCAAAGCTTTTGCCAATGAAGCGCATGAGATGGCGCGTTATGATCAAAACCTGGGAAGCTTTTTGAAGACGGCCATTCGCGCCGCAGCACCACGCGCAGCCTTTATCTCCTTCATCATCTTCGCTTTCAGTTTAGCGCTGATCGTTGTCACCTGGGTCGCCCTGACCATGCTCAGCGAGGGTGAAATCCCCGCCAAGGACCTGTCCCGATTTGCAGCCCTCAGCGGCATGATCGGCGCGTCTTTTGCTCAGTTTTCGGAATTGATCACCCAACTCCAGCGCACACTTGGGGCCACGGATCGGGTGCGTGAAATCCTCCTGGAACCGACCGAACCCGAAGTGCCCAATGCACCGGTGACTCGATTCAAGGGCGAGATCGATGTGCAGGACATCAGCTTCGCTTACCCCAGCCGCCCTGAAGCAACCGTGCTGCGTGAATTTTCTTTCAAAGCTCAAGCGGGTCAACGCATTGCCCTTGTCGGCCCCAGCGGCAGTGGCAAAACAACGTCGATCTCCCTGCTCTACCGCTTCTACGAACCCAGCACCGGGCGCATCTTGGTGGATGGACAGCCCATCGCTGACATGGCCTTGCCAACATTGCGGCGCAATCTGGCGCTGGTGCCGCAGGAAGTGCTTCTGTTTGGCGGCAGCATTCGGGAAAACATCGCCTATGGAAAACCCTCCGCGACCGAAGCAGAAATCATCGAAGCGGCCAAAAAAGCCAATGCCCATCTCTTCATCGAGAAACTCCCCGAAGGTTATGAAACCCAGGTGGGAGAACGCGGCACCCAGCTTTCCGGCGGCCAACGTCAGCGCATCGCCATTGCTCGCGCCATCCTCGCAGACCCAGCCATTTTGATTCTGGATGAAGCCACGAGCAGTCTGGATGCCGAGAGTGAACGCCTGGTCCAAGATGCCCTGGACAAGCTCATGGAAAACCGCACCTCAATCATCATCGCGCATCGCCTGTCCACCGTGCGGCGTTGTGATCAAATCCTGGTTTTGAGCGCAGGCACGATCGTCGAGCGCGGCACGCATGATGAGCTGGTCAACAAACCCGGCAGTCTTTACGGCACCCTGGCGCGTTTACAGTTGGAATAAAAGTCAGCCAACCGCGTCTTAACCTCGTGCTGCAAGCACATCCCCAATCATGAAAAAACTCATCGCCCTCCTCGTCGCCGCCATCGCCATGCCCCTGTTCGCTGGCGAGTTTCCAGCAGGCAGCCCCAAATTTGGCACGGACTACAAAGCCGCGCTGGAACAGGCCAAGAAGGAAAATAAACCCATCATTCTGGTCTTTTCGGCCGCTTGGTGTGGCCCCTGCCAGTCCATGAAAAAAACGGTCTATCCGAGCAAGGAAGTCACCGCTCTGCATGACAAATTCGTCTGGGCTTACCTCGACATTGATCAAGCAGACAACGCCACACCGGCCATGAAATACAAGGTCGAAGGCATCCCTCACATCCAGTTTGTGAGCGCCACAGGCAAGGACCTCGGCAATCAAGTCGGCGGCACCAGCCCTGGCGAATTCGCCGGCACTCTGGAAAAGGTGCTGGTGAAAGCCAAGTGATCTGATTTGAAGCCCATCTCGACCCATCTGTGGCCATGCTGCAGATGGGTTTTTCGCATTCAGGGAGCAAGGGGTTTCCCCCTGCCCTTGCTCACCGCTCAATCGTATGTCATGAAGACTGGCCCCCATGTCCGAACCTGACCCGAAGACTCGCACCTTCCGCAATGAGCTGTGGAGGTCATTGCCTGCGGGGGTGCTCGATACGCTGTCTTCAACCTTTGGCATGCTCATCGCCGTGCGGGTGTTTCATTTGGGCGATGTGGCGAAGTCGATCTTCCTCAGCGCGACCAGCAGTGGCTTGATGGTGAGTTTGTTCGTCGTCCCGCTGCTGCTTCGTGCTCGCAGCACCATCGCACGGACGGCGGCCAAAGTTCAGGTCTTGGGCGGTTGTTTCATGGCCCTGGCAGCCACATTTCCTCACGATCCGTGGCTTTTCGTCGGCGGCCTGAGTGTCGGTCTCTTCTGCTTTTCGATGCAGATTCCACTGCTGACTCAGATTTATCGTCTGAATTACCCCGCCTCCGACCGTGGACGTTTGTTCGCGATTGCCGGCGTCACGCGTGCAGCGGCAGCAGTGGGTTTCGGGTTCTTTGGCGGTTGGCTCATCGGTCTGGATTTGGAGAACTATCGGTGGCTGCTGTGGGCTTTTGCGACAGCTGGCGTGCTCTCGGGCTGGTGGACGTATGGCCTGCCCGCGACTCAGTGGGACATTGATGAAGATGC
>JAIXVB010000700.1 GCA_027483245.1 Verrucomicrobiaceae bacterium
AGGTATGGCAGCAACCCGCCAATGAACATGCCGATGATGACCTGCGGATTCATCAGATCAAAGGCGATGACTTTCACATTCAAGAAAGCCTTCAACTCCTCCACATAAGAACCAAACAGCACCATGGCGGCGAGCCCGGCCGAAGCGATGGCGTAACCTTTGGTCACGGCCTTCATCGTGTTGCCCACGGCATCGAGTTCATCGGTGATCTTGCGCACTTCTTCAGGCAGACCGGACATCACCGCGATACCACCAGCATTGTCAGTGATCGGGCCAAAAGCATCCAATGAAATGATGATGCCACTGAGGCTCAGCATAGAGACCACCGCGATGGCGATGCCGTAAAGTCCGCCCAGTTCCCAGCATCCCCAGATGGAAGCAGCAATGGACAGCACCGGAAGAAGCGTCGCGTGATGCCCAACGCTGATGCCTGCGATGATGTTTGTGGCATGGCCCGTTTCAGAAGCCTTGGCAATGCGGCGAACAGGCGCGTGGGCCGTGCTCGTGAAGTAGTTGGTGATCCACACCACCACAAAGGTCATCGCGAGTCCGACCAACGCACAGTAGAAAAGGTCGGAAGACGTCACCGTCTTGCCCGCCATCACGATCGACTCTGGAAACATCGCCGAGGTCACCCATTGAAAAAGGCCTGCCGAGACAATGCCCGACACCGCCACCCCACTGACCAGCGAGGTCGTCGGCGCTTGTTTGACCAAATTCACCCATGCAATCCCCAGCAGCGAGGAGAGGATGGAAAGACCACACAGCACAAAGGGATAGACCAGCACTGCTTCATTGTCCGCAGGGCCTGTCAGATGCCCGACCAAAATCCCGCCGATGAGACTCACCGCGTAGGTTTCAAACACGTCCGCGGCCATGCCCGCACAGTCACCCACGTTGTCGCCGACATTGTCAGCGATGGTCGCTGGATTGCGCGGATCATCTTCATTCAGGTTTTGCTCGATTTTACCCACAAGATCTGCGCCGACATCTGCCGCCTTGGTGTAAATGCCGCCACCGAGACGTGCAAACACCGAAATTAGAGAGCTGCCGAGAGCCAGTCCGACCAGTGAATCAATCGCTGTTTTGGTGTCAGCCATGCGAGTCACCACGAGGTAAAAGACACCCACCGAGAGCAGTCCCAGCGCAACGACCAAGAGACCCGTCACGGCTCCGCCATTGAAGGCCACCTTCAGCGCAGGGTGAGACCCCACACTCGCCGCCCAGGCCGTGCGAACATTCGCCCGCACCGCCACCATCATGCCGATGTATCCGGCCACCATGGAACAAACAGCTCCCACGACGAAACCCGCTGAGGCCATGCCACCGCGTGCATACCAGACCACCGCAAACACCACGACCGCGATGATGCTCACCGCTCGGATCTGACGGTGAAGATAAGCCTTGGCCCCCTGTTGGATGGCATCTCCAATGACTTTCATGCGTTCATTCCCTGGCGACGAAGCAAGGATCTGACGAATGAGGAAGATGGCGAAAGCCAATCCCACCACTGCGAGAGCGATGGATAGAGGGATGCCTTGATGAAGGAAGAACGAGTTCATGGGAGGTGGATCTGCACCCGGCTGGTTGGGACCGGAAATGAAGCGCGCGAGTCTAGCGGGTGCCCATGCTCTGGCAACTGCCTTTTCTCAGAGGCCCCGCGCCCGCGAAGCAAAGTCGTGCTCACCTTCGTAGCCGCGAAGCGAATCCTCTGGGCTGCTCGGGCTGGTTCTGCCTCAACTCAGCCATACATGATTCACAGGATGAGCCAGGATTTACGCATCAAAAAAATCCTGTGAATCTTGCCCATCGTGATAATCTTGGGGTGAAACCAGACAAAGGTGACAGAGCTAGAAGGCAAAAAGATTGCCCAGGCAGATAAGATCGCCATACGGGCGGCACAGAATGAAAAAGCTCTCAATCAAGAGGAAACAACCGGGATCAAAATAGCCTAACAGGTTGGCATTATCATTCTCCCACCACCTTCCTCATCCTTCAGTCTGACATCGATCCAATCAACCCAACAGACCCGGAAGATACAGCATCGTTTTTGACCACAACGGCCTAAGCACCCCAGACATTCTCGCGGATGCATCCTAAAGTTTGCTTGGCCTCCAACGCTTTCGAGAAACTTAGCGGCGAAAGCTCCAGCATGAGCAGCGACAAGCAATTGAGAGTAATTGTCGATATGAGGCCTGCGGCCTCCCGAAGCTTCTGGATGATTTCTTCCAGGGTATATCTCTTGCGCTTCATGTTGTCTGTAAATGTGCCTGCGCACACTTCAGACTCTCATAACTGTTGGGTCAACTTTCGGGGCGCAAGCCAATTCAAAGATTTCCGTCCAGTTCATCAAAAGTAAATCTACCTTTAAATAGCCTAACATTTTGTAAAATGCACTTGAGGTTTCATTTTCAAATGGCCGTTACTCCAAAACTAATCTCGTAGTTTCGCGTGTTCTGGATCACGCTTTTTTACCATAATGGATCGTCGTCGTTTTATTCTTTCCACAACCGCGGCGACATTGGGACCGGTATCTGGGGTTCAGTCAGCTGTCGCTCGACCGAAAGCACCGTTTAAGGTCATTTACAGCAACGATACAACGAACATCACCAGTTGTGTCAGCCCCTTTCATAAGGCTCGTGAACCTTTCCGTGCGGAGATGCTGGAGGCCACGGTGGATGAGGTGGCGGGTCTGGTGGATGCGCATTTTCTCCAACCGGGGCTGGGCATGGTGCCCATGTGGCCCAGCAAGGTCATGCCGCTTGAGGCACATTACGCATGGATCAAACAACGTTATGGCTCTGGGCCTGACTCGTTCGGAAACTTCGTGATGCGAGGCGGGGATGTGGTGCAGATCTTCATCGATCGATGCCGCGCAACTCACCAAGCCGCCTTTGTTTCGTTTCGACTCAACGACGCACATCACAAAGAGTTTTTCGAACCCAAACCGGGTGATAAGCCAGGCACCAGCATTGGCATGAGTGTGACTCAGCATTACATCGCCCACCCTGAATTCGTGCTGAAGCGCGACTTCCGACGTGGTTATGATTTGGTGCAAAACTGGATTCACGAAGAGGTGCGTGCGCAAAAGCTAGCCCTCATCACGGAGCTTTGTGAGAACTATGATCTGGATGGCCTGGAACTGGATTTCATGCGCTA
>JAIXVB010000504.1 GCA_027483245.1 Verrucomicrobiaceae bacterium
AGTGTGGAGCTTGCCGGGGCTGCCTGGGTGACGCGGCATGAGCAGACGCGACTGCAACCTGAGGTGCTTCGCGCGTGGATTGAAAGAGCGCTGGATTACCAACTGAAGTTCGTGATTTCGAGCGAGGCGGATTTGCACGAGGCCCAGGCTGTGGTGGCTCAAATCGGTGGGACAGTGCCGCCGGAAAAAGTGCTGCTGATGCCGGAGGGCACGAGCTTGGAACAGATGCGCACGCGTTATGATTTGCTGGTGCGGGCCTGTTTGCAGCATGGCTACCGTTTGAGCCCGAGACTGCACATCGAACTCTTTGGCAACACGCGCGGGACCTGAGGCCGGGACCCTGAGTTTGGCCGTGCGGACAGGGAAAGGCCAGCGACAAAGGCCTTCTCAATCTGTTCTCTGGGTTCTCCCCATGTTTTGAGGGGCGGTTGATTCCGCGCCTCCGTCGAGGTTGAGTTTCCATTGGGGATCGCAGGCTAGAAGACGATGGATCAAGGCACGGAGATCGCTCCGCTTCAGAGAGATCGAAGCAGGACACAAAAAACCCCGGTTCAACGTGAGTCGAGCCGGGGTGTAAAGGGGATGCGGGGCGGATTAAGCGCGGCGTTGGTAGTATTGCTGATAGACGTTTTCGTTCAGTCTCAGCTTGCCACGGACAGAATCGAGAGCGGCGTTGTCGGCTTCGATCTGGAAGTTAACGAAGTAACCGCTTTCCACGTGACGTGGGTTGAAGGGGAACTTGCGTTTTCCGAGGTGGTCGATCTGCTCAAGCTTGGCGCCGGACTTTTCCATCTCACGGCCGATGCCGCTGACGAGTTGTTCGACGGACTCTTCTTTGCCCTTCATGTCGAGGACGATCATGGCTTCGTATTTGCGCTTCATCGGTAGTGGTGTTTGGATTGAGATTAGGGTTGTTCGTCTTTGCGGTTGAAAAGATTCATGGCGGCTCCGAGGCCGGTCTGAAGGGCAGCGGTGACGGCATCTGCCGCGCGCTGAATGATGATGGCGAGTTCTGTGCGTTCGTCGTCGCGAAATTTACCGAGCACGTGACCCACGAGGCGTTCACCAGCGGGGCGACCTGCGGTGGTGGCGATGCCGACCTTCAAACGCGGGAAGGCATCGGTGCTGAGGGTGCGGATGAGTGATTTCATTCCATTGTGTCCGCCCGCAGAACCTGAGAGGCGGAGACGCATGCGACTGAGGGGGAGGTCAACGTCATCGTAAATGATCAGGGTTTCAGCCGGAGGTGTTTTGTAAAACTGACCCACGGCGAGGACGCTGCGTCCGCTGTCATTCATGAAGGTGGTGGGCTTGAGCAAATAGCCACCTGCGAACTTCGCGAGGTGGCCATGCCAGCGTTTTTCCTCCGTGAAGGAAACCCCGAATCGACGCGCTAACTCATCAACCACCATAAATCCGATGTTGTGACGAGTGTCGCGGTATTCGATGCCAGGGTTGCCTAGTCCGACGATGAGTCTGGGTTTCAGGCCGCCAGGGTCACGGGGAGTTGTTTCTTCACCGGGCACCGTAGGCGGCTGGAGTCAGACTCCGGACAGGGGTTATTTCTTCTTGGCGGCAGGAGCAGCGGCTGGGGCTGCCTTGGCAGCAGGAGCAGCTTTGCCCTTGGCGGCAGGAGCGGCGGCGGCAGGAGCTTCAGCTTCGACCTTCGGCTCTTCGCACATGATGAGGATGACTTCGCTCGCGAGCTTGGCGCGGACACCTTCAGGGAGGACGACGTCACCGACGTGGATACCTTTGCCGACTTGGAGATCAGAGATGTCCACGGTGATGGACTCAGGAAGATCTTTCGGGAGGCAGCGCACTTCGAGGGTGTGATGGATGGCTTCGATCAGGCCGCCAGCTTTGGCGCCTGGGGCTTCGCCGGTCAGGTTGAGAGGCACTTCAGCGTGGATCTCTTCGTCCATGGCGATCGCGTGGAAATCCACGTGAAGGATGCCACCGCGAAGGTGATCGTGCTGAACTTCCTGGACGAGGGCCAGTTGGTCTCCCGTGGAGAGTTTCAGGCTGACGAGGATGTTGTCAGAAGCGCTGCTTTCCAAGAGCTTCGTGAACGTCTTGGTATCCACCTGCACATTGGCAGGAGGAGTCTTGCGGCCATAGACCACAGCAGGGATGGAACCAGCCTTGCGCAGGCGGTTGACGGCACCAGTGCCTTCACTGGTGCGGGGCTGGGCGATGATGTCGAGGATTTTGGCCATGTCCGTAAGTTCTTCTGAACAGTATGTTAGAGGGAAAAAGGGGCGCGATCATACACGCCTACTTTTAGATGTCAAAGAGAGATGTCACTGACTCGTTGTCGTGAATGCGCCGAATGGCCTGTGCCAATAGCGGTGAAATGTCCAAAGTCGTGACTTTGTCCCCCTGCGCCTGAGGCGTGGAGTTGGTGGCAAAGAGCTCGATGATGGAGGATTTTGAAATGCGGTTGTGACCTTTTTCACCCAAGACGGCGTGGGAAACACCGGCGTAAATGTTTTTAGCGCCGTGTTTCAAAAGCAGGTCCGCAGCGGCGGTGAGAGTGCCTGCGGTCTCGGTGAGGTCATCGACGAGAAGGACGTTTTTTCCATCGACATCACCGATGACATTGAGAGCCTCGACTTCATCCGCACTGACGCGATTTTTGGCGACGATGGCCATCGGAGCTTTCAGGGCCTTGGCATAGGCATGGGTCATTTTGATGCCGCCGACGTCGGGAGACACGACGACGAGGTCCTCGATGCCGCGCTCGCGGATGGCTTTCATGAGCACGGGACCGGCGTAGAGGTGATCGACCGGGATGTCAAAGAACCCTTGGATCTGCCCTGCGTGTAGGTCCACGGTCAGGACGCGATGCACACCGCTGGCGACGAGGAGATTGGCCACGAGTTTGGCCGTGATCGGCACGCGGGGGCGATCTTTGCGATCCTGGCGTGCGTAACCGAAGAAGGGCAACACGGCAGTGATGCGGTGGGCGCTGGCGCGTTTCACGGCATCCACCATGATCAGCAGCTCCATGAGATTCTGATTGGTCGGCGGGCAGGTAGGCTGGACGATGAACAAGTCGCGACCGCGAATGTTTTCGTGAATCTGCACGAATGTCTCACCATCGGGGAAGGTGGTCAGTTCGGCCTCGCAAGGCGCGATTCCGAGATTGTGGCAAATGAGGTTTGCCAATGCTGGGTGCGCAGAGCCGCTGAGAACCTTCAAAGTATCTTTCATGGGTCGCGGAGGTTGGCGAGTCTGTCACATAAATCAACCTCGGCGGCCAAGTAACCGCATCAGAGGAAGTCCAGCCCCAGGTCGAGAGCCCGCGCGGAGTGGGTCAGCGCGCCGACAGAAATGGCATTGACCCCGGTCGCTGCGATGTCGCGGATGGTCTCCAACGTGATGCCGCCACTGGCCTCCAACCACAGTTTTCCGGCATTCATGGCCACGGCTTGGCGCAGTTTCTCAGCTCCCATGTTATCCAGAAGCAGCATGTCCACTCCGCGCAGGGTGAGAAAATCTGCGACTTGTTCGAGGGTATCGGCTTCGATCTGGATGCGGGTGTCGGGGCGTTCTTTTTTCAGACGATCAATCGCCGACTGGAGCTGATCGAGGCCTCCATTCGCGGCGAGATGGTTGTCTTTGACCATGACATGGTCGTAAAGTCCCAGGCGATGATTGGTGCCGCCGCCTGCCTTGACGGCAGCTTTTTCCAGCAATCGCCAGCCCGGTGTGGTCTTACGGGTGTCCCAGATCTGCACGGGATGGGGTTTCACCGCCTCGACGTAGCGCCTGGCCTGGGTCGCCACGCCGCTGAGCCTCTGGAGGAAGTTCAAAGCGGTGCGCTCACCCGTGAGGATGGCGCGTGTGGGCCCACTGATCTCGAGCAGCACACTGCCTTTTTCAAAAGCTGCGCCATCTGACAAAACAGCGTGGGTTTGAACCCGCTCATCGAGCAGGGCAAACACCCGCTGTGCGATCTCCACTCCCGAGACCACGCCCGATTCACGCGCCACGATCTGTGCCTTCGACAGGGAGTCTTCCGGCACGAAGTAGGTGGCGGTGACATCGCCAGGGCCGATGTCCTCGGCGATGGCGGCTTGGATGAGTTGTTCGGTGCTGGGGGCCATGGGGAAGTGATTTACTTTTTCGGCAATGCGCGTGTGGCTCCGACAGAGATGCCGCCATCGACCAGCAGCAATTGCCCAGTGACGTAACGGCTTTCCTCGGCAGCCAGGAAGAGCAGAGGTCCCTCCAGGTCATCCATCGCTCCGGGGCGACCCAGCGGGATACGCTCGGTCAGATACTCCACCCAGCCTGCGTCCTCATACATCACGCGATTCTGGGAGGTCTTGAACCAGCCTGGAGCTAGCACGTTCACCGTGATGCCGTGTTGCCCCCAGTCATGGGCCAAGCTCATGGTCATCTGGCGGACGCCACCGCGGCTCGCGCCATAGGGCGCCAGTCCGGCGTAACCGGCCACGCAGGTCACGGAGCCGATGTTGATGATGCGGCCATGTCCTGCCGGGATCATGAACTCTTTTGCCACCTGCTGGGCGAGGAAAAAGGTGCCGCGCAGATTGGTGTCCACGACGAGGTTCCAGTCATCCCAAGTGATGTCGGTGGCGGGTTTGCGCACGTTGCAGCCTGCGTTGTTGACCAGGATGTCGATCTTGGGCACCGCTTGTTTCGCCGCCGCGATGGCGGCCGTGATGCTGTCCATGGAGCGCACGTCCAGTTCCAGCGGCGTGCATTTGCGGCCGAGGTCGGTGACTTGTTTCTCCATGTCTTTCAGCGAGTCCAGCGTGCGGCTGGAAATGATGAGGTCAGCTCCTGCCTTCGCCAGCGTCAGGGCGAAACGCTCGCCGAGTCCGCGTGAAGTTCCAGAGACAAAGGCCGTGCGGCCGGTGAGGTCAAAAGGTCGTGGTTGGCTCATAACAGGCCGCTGAAATCGTGGAGGAGCGTGTGGAAGTCAATCGCCTGGACGGGTTGCCTTTTCGATCTCGAGTGAAACACGCGCAGAAATTTTTCCTTCCCTGCGGCTTTTTGTGGCATGAAAGAGGCCCATCATGACTCAAGGCTACGAACTTCTCGACAGCGGCGCATTTCAAAAACTGGAACGTTTTGGCGATGTCGTGCTCTCGCGTCCCTGTGCGCAGGCGGTGTGGCGGCAGACGCTCAGCCCGATCCAGTGGCAAAAGGCCACAGCGACCTTCTTCCGCGATGGCGGCAATCAATGGCGTGGGCGTGAGCGCTTGCCCGGCACTTGGGAGATTCAAGTGGATGGCACGCGTTTTCAACTCAGCTCGACCGACTTTGGTCACCTGGGCATCTTCCCTGAGCAGCGCGACCAGTGGCGGCGCATCCGTGAGGTCTGCGCGGGTTTCAAAAAGAAATACGGTCGCCCTGCTCGGGTGCTGAATCTCTTTGCCTACTCCGGTGGCAGCACGCTGGCGGCAGCTCTGGCAGGGGCCGATGTCTGCCATGTCGATGCCTCCAAGGGCATGGTGGATTGGGCGCGGAAAAACGCCACGCTCAACGGGCTGGAGGAAAAGCCCATCCGCTGGATCGTCGATGACGTGACCAAATTTCTAGAGCGCGAGCATCGCCGGGAGCGCAGCTATGATTTGATCATTCTGGATCCTCCCAGCTACGGGCGTGGGGCCAAGGGCGAGATCTTCAAAATCGAAAACGATCTGCCACCGCTGCTCGCTTTGATCGGCAAACTCATCTCGCCAGAGCCGCTCGGCGTGCTGCTCTCCTGCCACACGCCAGAGCTGACTCCGATTTCACTGCATCACCTGCTGCTCCAGCAATTCGGTGCTCAGGGCACTCTGGAGCAGGGCGAGATGCAACTGCGTGGGGCCGCAGAGGTCCTGTCGGTGCCTAGCGGCGGTTTTTGCTGGTGGCTCGCCTGAAGTGATTGTCTGCGGAAGTTGTGCTCGGTTGTGAGCGTTTTATCGCCGCCTCGTTTGGCATCAAAGCTGCCTTCTTCCTGGATCATGAAACTTTTGCCCACCTTCCTCGCTCTCAGTGTGCTCGGTTTCTGCTTTGCTGCCGACACAGCCTCCCCAACCAACTTTGGCATCAAGGATGGCTCCGTGGCGGACGATCCGCGTGAGGTCGGTCGTGGGCAGTTCATGGACTTTCCCACCTGGCCTGTCTCGAAAGAGCTGCCTAACGATCTATTCACTTTTGCGCGACTCCGCTACAACTCCGAGAGCTGGGGAAGGCGACGCGGCGGTGGCAAATGGACCACCGATTACCCCGATGCCGATCTGAACTTCAGTTATCGGCTTCAGCAGCTCACTTCGCTTCAGGTCAGTCCCAAAGGGGCGGTGGTGGACATCCAGGCAGACCAGATGAGGCATTACCCCTTCATCTACATGATCGAGCCTGGCCAGATCAGCCTCAGTGATGAAGAGGCCAAGGTGATGCGTGAATACATGCTCAATGGCGGGTTCATCATGGTCGATGACTTCTGGGGCGAAGAGGAATGGGACACTTTTTACATCGCGCTCAAACAGATCTTTCCAGATCGGGAGCCGCAGGAACTGCCCCTGGAGCACGAGATTTTTCACATGGTCTTCCCTTTGAAAGTGAAACCTCAGATTCCCAGTGTCGGTCATGCAATGGCAGGGCGTTCCCAGGGCATCACGGCGGAGCGGTTCGATGCCGAGATACCGCACTACCGCGCGGTCATGGATGATAAAAAGCGCATCATGATGATCATCTGTCACAACACCGATCTCGGCGATGGCTGGGAGGAAGAAGGCACGGATCCTTGGTATTTTCGCGAGTTCTCCGAAAAATATGCCTATCCCCTGGGCATCAACATCATCTTCTACGCCCTCACGCATTGAAGGGTGAATGCGGGCCTCGCACATCCAGATGATAGCTTGGCATGGTGAACGCTGTTTGATAGACAGCGCTTATGTCTGAACCATCCGACTCCCCTCCCGCCACCGCAGCATTGTCAGAGAAAGAGGTCGTCGAAATCATTGCCGGAGCACGAGGGCGCATCTTTGCGGAGGTTGGTAAAGTCATCGTCGGGCAGATTGAGGTGGTGGATCAAATGCTCATCGCATTGCTCGCTGGTGGACACTGCCTCATCACCGGCGCACCCGGTTTGGCGAAGACCTTGCTCGTCAACACCGTGGCCGATGTTTTTGACCTGAGTTTCAACCGCATCCAATTCACGCCGGATCTCATGCCCTCAGACATCACCGGCACGGAGATTCTGGAGGACACAGAGCAGGGGCGTCGCATGGTCTTCAATCGCGGGCCCATCTTTGCCCACATGATCCTTGCAGATGAAATCAACCGCACCCCGCCGAAGACGCAGGCTTCGCTTCTGGAGGCCATGCAAGAACATCAGGTCACCGTCGCCGGAAACACCATGCACCTGCCTGAGCCGTTCTTTGTGCTCGCCACCCAGAACCCCATCGAGATGGAGGGCACCTACCCATTGCCCGAGGCGCAGCTGGATCGCTTCATGCTAAACATCGTCATCGATTACCTCAGCGAGGACGAAGAGGTCGCTGTCGTCACTCGCACCACGAGTGGGAAAAAAGAAGCCGTGCAGCGTCTCTTCTCAGGCGCTCAACTTCAGGCCTTCCAGAAGGTCGTCAAAAAAGTTCCCATCGCCGAAGATGTCGCTCGTTATGCCGTCAGACTCGCCGCCAGCTCTCGTCCCAATCGCCCCGGTGCTCCCGACTTCGTCAACGAATGGGTGAGCTGGGGAGCCGGAACAAGAGCCAGTCAAAACCTCGTTCTCGGTGCCAAAACAAGAGCTCTCATTCAAGGCCGCGCCCACGTCACTCTTGATGACATCCGCGCGCTGGCACTGCCGGTCTTGAGGCACCGTATTCTGATCAACTACCGCGCCGAGGCGGAAGGCGTGTCAGTGGCGAAGGTGATTGGGAAGTTGATCGAGAGTTTGGGGAAATAGCTTTGCCAAAGACAAACACGAAAACTATCTTTGCCTATGATGAAAACGCTGACTGTCCAGGTGCCAGAGCATCTCAATGACCGCATCAAAGCCATGGAGAACAAAGCTGAAAGCTTTTCCTCTTCTGTTCACTCACGTCTGAGTCAGTATCAAGATGCTGGACTCACGGGTATCCGTGATTTGGCCTCCAACCCCAAACACCTCGCTGCTTATGGCAGGGAGTAGGAATGGCGTCATCCTCGATGCAGGTCCGCTCGTGGCTTATCTCGCCGCAGATGAGCAGTATCATGATTGGGCGACTGAGCAGTTTAAAAAACTCGAGGGTCCGATCATCACCTTTGAGGCGGTTATCAGTGAGGCTTGGTTTCTCCTTCGTCATTCGCCGAGACATTTTCGTCTGCTTCAAGCCATGCTTGCGGATGCGGTCTTCGATCTTCAGTTTCATCTCGAAGACGAGGCTGTCCAGGTTCGCCAATTGATGGATCGTTATGAAAATGTTCCCATGTCACTCGCGGATGCTTGTTTGGTCCGACTCAGTGAAATTCATTCCAAGATTTCTGTGATCACTTTGGACTCAGATATTTTGATCTATCGCCGGCATGGAAAGCAGGCGATTCACGTTATCTCTCCGAGGTAATCCTTCTGAACTCTTCACCTTCTGGCTCTTGTGACATCTGTCCCTCAAATATCCCGAAGCCAACAGGTGAATCACCTCGACACCACGGCTCTCGCCCGCATTCGCTCTCTCGAACTGCGCGCAAAGGTCATCGTCGAGGGCTTGTGGAAAGGCATGCATCGCAGTCCCTATCATGGCTTCTCGGTCGAGTTCTCCGAATACCGGGCTTATGTCCAGGGTGATGACCCGCGTTACATTGACTGGAAAGTCTTGGCGCGCAGTGATCGCACCTTCATCAAGAAATTCGAGGACGAGACGAACCTGCGTTGCCAACTCGTCGTGGACCACAGTCGTTCGATGGGCTTCGGCTTGGGGCCGATGACGAAGGCGGATTACGCGGCCACGCTCGCCGCTACAATGGCCCTCTTTCTCATGCAGCAGGGCGATGCCGTGGGCGTGACGACCTTTGGCCAAACCTTGCAGGAGCATATCCCCGCGCGGAATCGTCCCGGTCATTTGCGGCGGCTCATGCTGGAGCTGGAAAAGCCAGCGCCTGCCGGTGCCACATCGCTGGATCTCAGCGTCGGTCAGCTCGCTGATCTCGTCCGCAAGCGCGGCCTGATCTGCCTCGTGTCTGATCTGCTCGCCCCTGTGGAGAAGCTGGAACGCCAACTCGGTCTGCTCGGGGCCATGGGGCACGATGTGGTTCTTTTTCATGTCATGGATCGTGCCGAGATCGACTTCACTTTCGACAAAGCCGCGCACTTCCGCGATGCCGAAACTGGCACGGAGCGTTTCATCGATCCAGCTTCTGCTCGCGAGGTGTATTTGAATCGCCTGAACGTCCACCGCGACTTCATTCGCCGCGTCTGCGAGCGCCAAGGCATCGAGTATCACTGGACTCCGACCGACACGCCAATTGAGCATGTGCTCTTTGATTTCTTGTCGGCGCGATTGAGAAAAAAAGGAGGCGTCGCCCGTCGATGACTTGGCTCTTTCCGCTCTACTTCCTCGGCGCTGCCGCGATCCTCGGGCCCATCCTGATGCATCTGCGTCGGCGGCCCCCACAAGATCGAGTGGAGTTCAGTTCATTGATGTTTTTGGATGCCCAGACGCCGATGCCAGTGAGCAAACGTCGCCTGGAACACTGGTTGCTGCTGCTTCTCCGTTGTCTGGCCTTGCTGCTGTTGGCGCTGATGTTTGCACGTCCACTCTGGCGTCAGGATGAAACGGCTCCCATGAGCGGCAATCAGGCGACGGTGATTTTGCTGGATCGCAGCGCTTCCATGCAACGCGGAAATCTCTGGCAGGAGGCGGTCGCGAAAGCCACCGAAGTCCTGAACAGCTCTACGCCTACAGATCGCCTCGCTTTGGTCACCTTTGATCGCGAGGTGCAATCCGTGTGGAGTTTGGATGAGGATGCGAAATCAGCCAGCACTCGGGCCTCCGTGCTGAAACAACGCTTAGCGCCAATGAAGCCCAGCGGATCATTGACCGATCTTGGCCAGGCTCTGGTGGAGGTTGTGGCAGATTTCAGTCGCACACAAGGGTTGGCGGGTCTCAAAAAACGCATCGTGCTGATCAGCGACCTTCAGGAAGGTGCCAAATTGGATGCGCTGAGAGGCTTGGTTTGGCCTGAGAATGTCGCGGTCGAAGTGATGCGTGTGGAAGTGCCGAATGTGGATAATTTCACGCTCTCGCTCGCGGCTAGTGCAGAGGAAGATAAGGCGAATTCTTCGAAGAGTGAAGCATCGAACAATGAACAGGAAAGATCGTTTTACAGAGTTCGCCTCAGCAATGCGCGAGATTCGGCGGTGAGTGATTTTAGCTTGGCTTGGGATGGCCAAAGCGCGCAGCCGCTCACGGGGTATTTGGCACCAGGGTCGAGTCGGGTGCTAAGTTTGGAACGTCAAACTCAAGCCAACTCAGTGAGTGTCACGGGAGATACCTGGGATTTTGACAATCGTGTCTTCATGGCCCCACCGCAGCCGAAGTCAGTGAAGCTGGTTTTTATTGGCGATGAAAAAACACGGGATGAAGCCGCGTCGCCTCTGTTTTATTTGAGCCGCGCGTTTCAGAGCACTGCCATGTTAAAGCCGGAGTTGCTGATCTTGCCTGAAACTGCCGCCGCCATCCCAGAAGATACCGAGATGGTTTTCATCTCAGGAGCGCGATGGAGCCCTGGAATCGAGGCAAACTTGTGCGCCTTTGTCGAGAGTGGAGGTTTGGTTGTCGCCGTGGTCACGCCCGAAATGAGTGCCTCAGCACTGGAATCACTGACTGCGGTGCGTGGGATCACGATTGCCCCAGGAGAATCGTCCGAGGAGTATCAAATGCTCGCTGATGTGCAGACTTCACATCCGTTGCTGCGCCCCTTCTTGGATGAGCGTTTGCGCGATTTCACCAAGCTGCGTTTTTGGAAACATCGGCGTGTGGGTTTGTCTGGAGAAGCTGCTCAAGCTCTTCAGGTCATCGCTCATTTTGACAAAGGGGATCCGGCCATTCTGACGCGCTCCATGGGGCAGGGCGCTTTCATCTTGTTGACCAGTGGCTGGCATCCTGCCGATGGCCAATTGGCGCTTTCGACGAAGTTTGTGCCCCTGTTATACGGTTGGTTAGAAGTGGCGGGATTTCGCAACGAACAGAGTGCCTCATTGTTGGTGGGAGATGTGCTTCCTGTGGAGAATGCTTCTTCGATCATGACGCCGAACGGTCAGACCTTAAAACCCAAACCTGGCGAGACCCTGCGCGCCGAGATGGCAGGGATTTATCAGATCGTGAAAAACGGCTCAGAGCCTGAGCTGAGGGCCGTGAACCTGCCGCCAGAAGAGGGCCGAGTCAGCGTGATGGAGCTCGAAAAACTGCGTGAACTTGGAGTTCGTCTTGAAGACAACTCTACGTCTGCCGGAATCCAAGCCGAAGACAAGGAACGCCTGGCTCTCAGCGAGCAAGAAGGGCGTCAGCGAGCTTGGATTTGGTTGCTGGGGCTGCTGCTCGGCATTTTGGCATTTGAAACTTGGTTAGGCGGAAGAATGCGACAGGGAATCCCACAAGCAGCGTTTACTTCCACATGAAGACATTCGAACAGCAATGTGGTCCGCAACTGCGAGGGATTTGCTCTGGTGCGCTCCACGATGAGTTTTCGCCTGTGCCCAGAGATTCTGCCATGATCCAAACGAAAGGAGCACTCCATGATTGAAGCTCAAATTCTCAAGGACAAACTCGACGAGGTCCGGGAGCAACTGAGGTCGATTCAGCGTCAGCGTTGGATGATTCGATTGATGTGGGTCACAGCCCTGTGTGCCGTGGGCTTTGTCGCGTTGGCCTCTTTTGATGGCGATCTCGCAAGACGCTATACGCCCCTGCTTCTCGTGCCTGTTCTATTCACGCTGCTGCTGCCGCGCTGGTTGGCTAAATTCAGCCGCTGGTCAGACCTTGAAATCGCTCGGTTGATCGAACAACGACATCCTGAACTGAATGCGGTGCTGCTCACCGCAACGGAAAAAATGGAAGCCAGTTCTGACGACCTGTTCATGGGGCGATTGTTGACTGAAGCCACGGATCAAAGTGCGGTTCAAAATTGGCCAGTCACGGTGACACGCAAGGCTCAGCGGAAAATCAACTGGCAGATGGCTCTGGCGGATGTCGCCGCCTGTCTAGCTCTGGCGGGCATTGTTTATGCCTTTTGGCCTCAACCCCAAGCTAGCCTAGAAACTTTGGCCCAAGAAGTCGCTCTCGTTCCGACAGAAACGCCCACGGATTTTGAGGTCACCCTCAGTCCTGGCGATGTCGAAATCGAGCGTGGTTCACGCGTCATCGTGGAAGCCAAATTTGGCCAAGCCACACCGGCGGAAGCGATGTTGGTGCTGAGTGAAATCGAGGGGCAAGAGCGCGAGTGCATTCCCATGCGTCTGACCGTGGATGAACAGGTTTTTGGTGGGCTGATCGCCAAGGTGGACAAGGACACGCGTTATCACGTGGAGTTCGGTGAAGGTCGCTCAAAAGTGCACACGCTGACGACCTTTGTTTACCCGGCACTGGAGCGTGTGGACGTGACGATCACGCCCCCGGCCTACACGAAGCAACCCGCGAAGGAAATCAAGAACACGCGCAAAGTAACGGCGATGGAGGACAGCACCTTGGCGTTCACGTTCAAGATCAACAAACCTGTTCAAGATGCTGAGTTGTTTGGGGAAGATAAAACCATCGTGCCACTCAAAGCTTCAGCCAAAGATCCGACGATCCTGGCGGCAACGATGAAGGCTGAGAAGACCCAAAAGTGGCGTTTGCACCTCGTGGATAACCAACAACGCGCGAACAAAAACCCACCGTGGATCAGCGTGACGGTACAGACGAATCAACTGGCCAAGATCGAAGTCGTTTTTCCCAAACGCGACATCCAAGTTTCACAGATTCAGGAGTTGCCAGTGGAAGCTAAAGTTTGGGATGACCTCGGCGTTGTCAAAAGCGGGGCGAGTTTTAGCATCGCGGGTCGGACCAAGGAAGTTATTTTTAAACATGGTGTGACGGAGCCTGCTAAGAAGCATGACGTGAAGGAAATGCTGGCCCTGGAGCATGAGAGTGCTTCGCCGAGGCAGCTAGTGAGTTATCATTTTTGGGCTGAAGACACCGGGCCGCAGGGGGAAATTCGCCGTGCGATGAGCGATATGTTCTTTGCGGATGTGCGCCATTTTGAAGACATCTTTCGCGAGGCTGAAGCACCACCGAGTGAGCCGGGTAAAGAGAAAAAGAGCGACACTGACAAGCTCGTCGAATTGCAAAAGCAGGTGGTCAACGCGACCTGGCGACTGATTCGGGACACAAATGCGGGTAGGGTCATGGAGGCTGCGGCACCGGATGTGCATGTCGTGCATGAATCACAAGAACTGGCCTTGGTGCAAACAAAGGAAGCCATGGAAATGGCGGAAGATGCGGAGATCAAAACCGCGCTGACGGAAGCCTGGAAAAGCATGAAGGATGCGCTCGATCCACTGGTGCAGGCATCCGCGGAGAAAAAGCGCGCTGCTTTGAATCAAGCGCTGACCTTTGAGCAAAGTGCGCTGGAATGGCTGCATCGTGCGCAGAGTCGTGAACACCGCGTGATGCGCCAAAATCAACCCAGTCAAAGCAGCAGTGCCTCTCAACAGGCGAAGCAAAACCAACTGATGAATTTGGAGCTGAAGCAGGAGGAACAGCGTTACGAAGAAGAAAAAGTAGCGACCGAAGAGCAAACCGCCGAACAACAAGAGAACCTGCAAGTGCTGAATCGACTCAAGGAACTGGCGCGTCGTCAGGAGGCCTTGGCTGAGAAGATGAAGGAGCTGGAAAAGCAAATCGAGAAGGCCAAGAGCGAAGAAGAAAAACAAGAGCTCGCCAACCAGCTCCAGCGTCTGCAAGACGAGCAGGAGCAGCTCTTGCAAGATGTGGATGACCTTCAAGAACGCATGGAGAAATCTGACAGCGCCGCAAACATGGCTGAGGCTAAGGAGCAACTCGAACAGACTCGTGAGCAGGTCATGGATGCTGCTGAAAAGTTGAAGGAAGAAAAAGTCGCCGATGCCGCGAATGCTGCGACTCGCGCCCAACGTGAGTTGGAAAAGATGCAGGAGGATTTCAAAGAGAAGACGGCAAAGCGTTTCAGCGATGAAATGAAACAGGTTCGTCAACAGGCCCGCGAGGTGGCTGAGAAACAAAAGCAGATCAATGAGTCTCTGGAGAATCAAAAAACCGGAGAACCCAGCAGCGATACAAGCTCAACTTTGGACAAGATGCTCAGCGGCAGTCAAGTGGCGCGCCAGATTGAAGATCAAAGTGAGAAGGTGCAGGAACTGCTCGAGAACATGCGACGCATCAGTGAACAAGCGGAAGGCAACAATCCGTTGCTGCATCGTCGCCTGTATGAAGCCGTGCGCGATGCTCAAACGGGTGGGCTTGAAGAGAATCTCGAAGAGGCTCGAATGCAGTCGCGCTATGGCAATCGAGCCGATGCCCAAGAAGCGGAACGCAAGGCTAGCGCTTCCGTGGAGCAGCTTCAAAAAGGTGTGGAAAAAGCAGCCGAAAGCGTGCTGGGCAGTGAGACGGAAACGCTGCGCATGGCGCGTGCAGAGTTGGACAAGTTGATTGATGAGGTGGGGCAAGAAAGCCGTCAAGAGGGCCAAAACACTCAGGCGGGCCAACAACCTGGGGGAAAGGCGAAGGCTGAGCAGATGGCGGGCAATCAGAAGGGGGCGTCTGAGCAGGCTCCAGAGAAAGGGCCGACTCCTGGCAATCAGCCTGGACCGCAACAGGCGGAAGCTGAGTCGGCGAAAAACGATCAATCAACGAAACCTCCGGGTGAAGCTCCGAAGGTGGCGCAAGGTCAAAGCCCGGGAAGTGCTGAGCGCCAGGCTGGAAGCGGTATGCAACCCGGGGTATCTGAAAAAGAGAGCCAAGGATCACCTTCCTCAAAAACCCCCTCGGATACACCGACGCAAGGAACGCCGCAATTCTCTGCCAATCGTTCGCCCAAGCAGCCCGGTGGCCGTGAAAGCTCTCATGCTGGAGGCGGTGGCAGTGGCGTAGGTGATGTCGGCTCGGTGTTGTTCTTTGATGAAGGCACGGAGACGCCGAACGCACGTCCTCTCACTGGCACCGGGTATGAACAATGGACCGATCGTCTGCGCAATGTGGAGGAGCTTTTGAACCAGCCCGAACTGCGCAATGAAGCCGCGAAGGTGCTCGACAATGCAAGAGCCATGAGGATCGCTCATGAGCGGAATGATGTTGCTCCTCAGTCGGATCATTTGCAGATGCGGATCACGGAGCCGCTGGTGGAGCTGCGCAATCGTGTGGCAGAAGAGTTGGCCAAACGGGACACGAAAAACCCCATGGTTCCTGTGGATCGTGATCCCGTTCCACCCGCCTTTCGTGAGTTGGTAAAACGTTATTACAAGGAGCTGGGAAATGGGAATTGATCAGCCAAAAGCACGCAGCAGCCACAAGGGGCCGCACAGTCCTTTGTGCGGTCTGAGTGCCCAGTTTGGGCAGGCTTCCATGGATTTTCTTCGGATCGGAATGCGCTTCCCAGTTGCACAAGTGGTGCCACCTCTATCATGACCCTCACTTTCCAACATCCTGAGCGTCTCTGGCTAGCTGTGGTGATCTTCACGGTTGCGCTGGTTGTGCTTTGGCTGGGCTACCGGCGGTCGCCTTTGCGAGGCGGCGTGCGCTGGCTGGCGCTGGCTTGCAAGCTTACGACCTGGGGCTTACTGGCTGGTTTTTTGACTGACCCTGTGTGGTCGCGCAAGCAACCGAAGACGGGCGAAAATGAGCTGGTAATCGTGGCCGACAACAGCGCTTCTCTGGCCATTGCTGAACAACCCGGGGCTGAGACGCGGGGGGCTCTCATGCGCAGAGCTTTGGGTGCTCAGGACAAAAACCCTCCTGCATGGTTGGATGAGCTCGGCAAGATGTTTCGGGTGAAGACACAGGTCGTCGATGAGCGTCTGCAAAGTGTGGCGGATTTTTTCGGCCTAAACTTCACCGGTCAAAAATCCGAGCTGGAACGGGCGCTCAATACTCTGCGCTCAGGGGGGGCGAGCCGTCGCACAGCTGCCGTTGTGCTGATCACGGATGGCCAACCAACGGATGTGGCGGAAGGCATGAGCCTTCCACAAAGCTTGCAGGCCTTGGAGACATCCAAAGAAGAAACCTTCACAACATCCACTGTGCCGATTTTTCCTGTGATCGTGGGTGAAAAGGTGCCGACGCTTGATCTACGGATCATCGATCATTCGGTCACTCAGACTTCGTTTGAAGACACACCTGTCACCATCACCGCACGTGTGGCCGGTCAAGGTTTTGTAGGACAGGACATTGCGGTTGTGGTGATGGATGAAAGTGGCAAGGCTTTGGTTACTGAGAAGGTCAAGCTTGCGAAGAACGATGAGGCGCAAGTGGTGCGGCTGAAGGTGCCCGCCGTGAAACCTGGCGTTTCATTTTATCGCTTGGTGATCATGGAGTCTGGACTAACGGGAAAGTTGGACAAGGAAGCCTGGAAGACGCTCTCCAAAGAGGCATCTCTGGCGAACAATCAACGTCACATCGCCGTGGATCGCGGGGCGGGGCCTTATCGAGTGCTGTATGTATCGGGGCGGCCTAACTG
>JAIXVB010000349.1 GCA_027483245.1 Verrucomicrobiaceae bacterium
CCAGGCTCAGCGCAGCTTTGACTACGCTGAGAAACTGCAAAACAGCCGCGCCATCTCCGACGAAGAAATCACCCAGCGTCAGACCACGTTGCAGACCGCCATCGCCCGCATCGACACTGCGAAAGCCGCCATCGCCCTGGCTCAGGCCCGCTTTCAGGTGACTCAAACGGAGATCGAGCGCAGCACCGTCTGTGCGCCCCTCGACGCCACGATTCTCCAGCTCAAAGTACGGGCCGGTGAATTCGTCTCCGCCGCCCCCGCCTCCACGCCCTGGCTCACCCTTGGCGAGACAAAAAGCCTGCACTTGCGAGCCGATGTCGATGAGCACGAAGCCTGGCGGGTGAAAGACAACGCGCAGGCCATCGCCCATGTCCGTGGCAACCCCGAAATCAAAGCGCAGCTGGAGTTTGTCCGCTTTGAACCCCTGGTGATTCCTAAAAAGTCCCTGACGGGCGACGCCACGGAGCGCGTAGATACTCGTGTGCTTCAAGTCATCTACCGTTTGCAGAACCCCGTCCCCGCCTCTCTGTTCGTCGGTCAGCAGATGGATGTCTTCATCGCTGCGGAGAGCCGCCATGAATTGACGAATGCCCAATGACCCACCTCACTCTTTCCATGCCTTCTCGCACACGCTTTCCCCTTTCCTCCTGGGCTCTTCGTTACTCGCCGCTGCTGACTGTCCTCGCGCTCGCCTCCTGCAATGTCGGCCCCGACTTCAAAGCCCCCGAGCTGAATCTGACCTCGCGATGGAAGCAGCAACCCAGTGTCTCTGACCTGCCCCTGCCGGATCAATGGTGGACCTTGTTCAAGGATCGCACCCTGACGAATCTCGTGGATCGTGCTCTGGCCAACAACCTGGACCTCAAAGCCGCCGAAGCCCGAGTCTTGCAGGCCCGCGCCCTCACAAGCACCGAGAGAGCCGACTTCCTCCCGCAGCTCAGTCTGCAAAACAGCGCCAGTTATGAGCACCTCTCCGCCAACAGCATCGGGGCCAATTTACCCGCCGGTGCCACGCTGCCCAAACTGGAGCGTGATCGCCATCAGGCCTCCCTCGGCCTGAACTACGAGGTCGATCTTTGGGGCCGTGTCCGCCGCCGCGTGGAAGGCGCCCGCGCTCGTGAAAACGCCAGTGTCGATCAGCTTTCCGCCCAACGCTTGATCATCGCCGCCGAGGTCGCCCGCATCTACTTCCAGACCTCGTCCTTCGATGTCCAAGAGCAAATCCTGCGCGAGACCATCGCCCTCCGTGAAGAAGCGCGTAAACTGCAGCAGTCCCGCTTTGAAGGCGGTCTCGCCAACGAAATGGATGTCGCCCGCGCCCGCACCGAGCTGGAACTGGCCAAGAACGACCTCGCCGCCATCGAGCGTCAGCGCGGTTCGCTCGATCACGCTCTCGCCGTCCTCTGCGGAGAACTGCCGGCCAACTTTAACCTCGCGAAAAACCGCCGCCTTCCTGCCCCGCCCCGTGTTCCTGCAGGCCTGCCCAGCACCGTGCTGCAACGCCGCCCCGACATCCGTGCCGCTGAACAAACCCTGCGCGCCGCCAATGCGGACATCGGCGTGGCCAAAGCCAACTTTTATCCCGCCTTCACCCTCGTCGGCACCGGGGGACTGGAGAGCGTCGGCGCTGAGGACTTCTTCGAATGGCGCAGCCGCACCGCCAGCATCGGACCGCAACTCACGATCCCGATCTTCCAAGGCGGACGTCTGCGCGCCGGACTGCGAAACTCCCAAGCCCGTTACGACGAAAGCCTCGCGTCGTATAAACAGTCCATCCTCACCGCCCTGCGCGAGGTCGAAGACGCCATGCTCGATGTCCGCGCCTTTGGCAAACAACGCGCCGCTGTGGCAGCCGCTCTGGCCGCTGCTCAGGAGACCAGCAAACTTGCCCGCCTGCGCTACGACAAAGGTTTGGCCAGCTACTTCGAAGTGGTCGATGCCGACCGCACCGTCCTCACCACCCGTCTGCTTCAGGCCCAGCTCGATGGCCAGCGCCTGACGGCCACCGTGCAAATGTTGCGATCCCTGGGCGGTGGATGGCAGTGAACCGATCTTGCAGCACAGGCGTAACGCTCCATCATTGAATATGCTTTTACGCAAACCCGAAGTCGTCATTGTTGGTGCAGGCCCCGCCGGATGCACCCTGGCCGCCTTGCTCGCCCAGCGCGGCATTGAGTGCCTCGTCTTCGATGACGAAAAGCGCCCTGACCTGCTCGTGGGAGAATCGCTCATTCCCGGCGTCGTGCCCGTCTTCCGCCAGCTCGGCATTGAGGACCGAGTCGCCGCCATTTCCGTGCGCAAGCCCGGTGCCTCCTTCTTCATGACCGATGACGGTCCGCGCGTGCATTTCAGTTTCACCAATGTCGAGGGGCACCTGCCGCCCTACTCCTACAACACCCCACGCCCTGAGCTGGACAATCTCTTGCGCGTCCGCGCCGAGGAACTCGGGGTCACCTTTGTTCACGCACGCGCCGAGCTCGAGGCCTGTGTCAAAGATGGCCAACCCTCCTTGAAACTCAGCGCCACCAGCCGTGACCGCGCCGGTTTGGCCCCCGATGCGCAGCCACTGCTCGTGGACTCCTCCGGTCGTGCCCGCACCTTTTCTCGGCTCATGAACATCCCCGCCCACCGCGGTGACCGTGATGACGTGGCCTACTTTGCCCACTTTGAAGACTTCGATCACGATGAAGTCGAGCCCGGTCAGGTCATCATCTCCGTCCTGCGCGCAGGCTGGAGCTGGCGCATCCCCCTGCCCGGTCGGCTCTCCGTCGGCATCGTCGTCAACAAAGAGCACGCCAAAACCCTGGGCAGCACCGCCGAAGAACGCCTTGAAAACGCCATCCGCCAGGAACCCCTCCTCGCCGAAAAAGCCACCCGTGCCCGGCGTGTCTCGCCCGTGATGACCTACACCAACTACCAGCTGCTCTCCGCGCGCGGACACGGCCCCGGTTGGGTGCTGCTGGGCGATGCCTTTGGGTTTGTCGATCCCATGCTCTCGCCCGGACTCTTCATGTCCCTCGAAGGTGCCCGTCAGCTCGATGAATGTGTGTTCAAACACGGCACCGCCATCCTTCAACAGCCCGAAGCGCTCGAGCGCGCTCTCCAGCGCTACGGACGCCGCATCGAAGAATGGCATCACGCCTGGACCGAACTCGTGCGTTACTTCTACGATGGCCGCATCTTCCGCATCCATCTCGCCGGCAAGAACCTCGCGATGAAGCCCTCCCCCTTCAACCTCGCCAGCCGCATGGAGCGTCACTCCACCTTCCACATCGCCAGCATGGCCTCCGG
>JAIXVB010000641.1 GCA_027483245.1 Verrucomicrobiaceae bacterium
AACCCACCGCTGGCGATCGATTTCTTCGACAACACCGACCCGGATGGCATGGACCGCATCGCCGCGCAGATCGGTGATGAAATCGCCACGACGCTGACGCTCGTCATCTCCAAGTCCGGCGGCACCAAAGAAACCCGCAACGGCATGTTGGAAGCCGAAGCCGCCTACAAGGCCAAGGGGATCGACTTCACCAAACACGTCGTCGCCGTCACAGGTGATGGCAGTGAACTGGACAAATACGCGATCGCCAAGGGCTGGCTGACCCGTTTCCCCATGTGGGACTGGGTGGGTGGACGCACCAGCGTGATGAGCGCCGTCGGCACCATCGCGGCGGCTCTTCAGGGCGTCGATGTGCGCCAATTTCTGGCCGGTGCTGCCGCCATGGATGAGCAGACCCGCACACGTCCGACCCGTGAAAATGCCGCCATGCTGCTCGCCCTGATGTGGTATAGCGCGGGTAAAGGCAAGGGTGCCAAGGACATGGTCGTGCTGCCTTACAAGGATCGGTTGGTGCTTTTCAGCAAATACCTCCAGCAGCTGGTCATGGAGTCCCTGGGCAAGGAGCACGATCTGGATGGCAACATCGTCAATCAAGGCATCGCCGTTTATGGCAACAAGGGCTCCACGGACCAGCACGCCTATGTGCAGCAGTTGCGCGATGGCGTGAACAACTTCTTCGCCACCTTCATTCAGGTGAGCAAAGCGCGTGACACCGCCGGCTTTGAAGTCGAACCCGGATTCACCAGCGGTGACTACCTGCAGGGATTCCTGCGCGGTTCGCGCAAGGCACTGGCAGACAAAGGCCGCGAGTCCATCACCCTCAGCATCCAGGAAGTGAATGCCTTCACGCTGGGCCTGCTCATCGGCCTGTTTGAGCGTGCGGTGAGCTTTTATGCCACCCTGGTGAATGTGAATGCCTACCACCAACCTGGCGTGGAAGCAGGCAAAAAAGCCGCGGGCGATTTCCTCAAACAAATGAGCGAAGTCATCGCAGCCCTGCCCACCACGGGTGCCGGTCTCACGGCCGAGGAACTGGCGACTCAGATCAATGTGGATGCTGAAGATGCCTGGCACATGCTGAGTCATTTGGCCGCGAACGGACGCGCGAAAATCTCGATCCAGGGTGACAGCCCCTCGGCAGATCGCTTCCTCGCAGCTTAAAGGATTCCGTCGTTGCCTTTGTCGCCACTGCGCTCTATGACATGCCCGACCGCTTCGGCGGGTTCCCTCTGATGGACGATCGATTCCCCCTCCAATACCAAGTCATCTGCATCGTGCTGACAGCCCTGTTCATCTGGGCTTTCAGCGTGGCGCGGGAGCCTCGGCAATGGCGTCGGCTCTATCAGTCGATGTTCTCGAAATCGGAGGACTTTTCAGTTAATAAGAACAAAGTCATCGACGAAAGCCTGAAGAAATACGGCATCATCGTCGCCATGATCTTCCTGGTGGCGGATGTCGGCTTTTTTGTCTGGGGCGCGACTTACCGCGACCGCATGCGCTCGGCGGAGCTTTCCAAAGAGGACATGTTCCGCCTCCAAGAGCGCAATAAGATCCAGGGCGGCAACTCGGGAGCGACGAACCGCTCTTCCCTGCCCTGATTGTTGCGGCGGTCGGCGCGAATCCTGCGATCCATTCCCGCCAATGCTCAGCGCCGCCATTGCTCTCCTCGGACTCACAACCTTCCTCAGCCTCGCCTGGCTGCTCTCTGAAAACCGCCGTGCCTTTCCCTGGCGCACGGTCTTCGCAGGACTCGGATTGCAGTTCCTTTTAGGCTGGCTCATTCTCAGCACCCAGGCTGGTGCTTGGTTCTTTGGCCAGTTGGACGGCATGTTTCGAAAGTTGCTCGGCTTTGCCAATGAAGGACTGGGAATGGTCTTCGGTCCGCTCGCCAATCCGACGCTCATGGCCGAGAAATGGGGGCCTGACAACGCCTTCCTCTTTGTCGTGACCGTCACCGGCACCATCGTCTTGGTTTCAGCGCTCTCCTCCCTGCTCTACCACTACGGCATCCTCCAGCTCATCGTGCGCGCGGTCGCGTGGGTGATGCAGCATCTCATGCGCACCAGTGGCAGTGAGAGCTTGGCCGCTGCCGCGAACATTTTTATGGGCCAAACCGAAGCGCCCTTGGTGATCAAACCCTACCTGGCCACCATGACCCGCAGTGAGCTGATGTCACTCATGGTCGGTGGCATGGCCACGATCGCGGGCGGAGTGTTGGCCGCCTATGTTTCCTTTGGCATCTCGGCCGGGCATCTGCTCACCGCCTCCGTCATGAGTGCGCCCGCAGCGCTGATGATTGCCAAAATCATGCTGCCTGAACGTGAGATCAGCCCCACGGCGAAGGGGGGTTACATGTCCCCGCCGAAGGAATCCGTGAACGGCATCGATGCCCTCTGTCTCGGGGCCAACGACGGCATGAAACTCGCCATCAATGTCATGGCCATGCTCATCGCTTTTGTCGCCACCGTTGCCCTCTTCAATTACCTGCTCTCGCTCTGCCTGATTCCTTTTGGCATCGAAAACAGCCGTCCCATGCAAACCTTCCTCGGCTGGGTCAATGCCCCGTTTGCTTGGCTGATGGGCATCCCCTGGAAGGACTGCCAAGTCGTCGGTGGCATCTTGGGTGAGCGGGTCGTTTTGAATGAGTTCGTCGGTTATCTCAGCCTCAGCAACCTGGGCAAGACCAACACCAGCATCGATCCGCAGAGCCTCACGATCACCACGTATGCCCTCTGCGGTTTCGCCAATTTCTCCAGCATCGCCATTCAAATCGGCGGCATTGGCGCGCTGGTGCCCGAGCGCCGCATGGAACTGGCGAAGCTCGGAGCCAAGGCCATGATCGGAGGGTTGCTGGCCTGTTATTGCACTGCTTGCATCGCTGGATTGATCCTCGGAGGAAGATGACAAATTCCTTTCTTGCTCAAAGCTCAAGCTGGTCTTTGGGTAGCAAGAATGAACCTTCCCCTTGAAGATCTTTTCAACGACATCGTCAGCAAGGCCCAGCGCGGTCTCGGCATCTCCACGGATGAACTGGCCCAGAAGACCGGACTCAGATCCCAGGCCATCGAAGCCGTCAAGGAAGGCGCCACGGACATCCCTACCCTGCTGAAAATCGCTCCCCAGCTCGGCCTCCATGGCCCTGCTCTGGAGGTCATGTCGGATCAAGCCTGGTATCCCCAGCCTGTCGAGATGGTCGGTTTGGCGCAGTTCAACACGCCCTACCATGACATGACGGTGAATGCTTACCTCATCTGGGACCCGACCACGCTGGAAGCCGCTGTTTTTGACACAGGTGCCGACGCCCAGCCCATCGTCGCTAAAATTCAGGAGTTGGGGCTGACCTTGCGTTCCCTGTTTCTCACCCACACGCATCCCGATCATGTCGCGGACATCCCCACTGTGGGCGCCCCGGAGATTTTGATCAGCGAGAAGGAAACGCATCCTGCGGCCACCACCTTTGCACCTGGAGCCACTTGGCAACTCGGCAGCTTAACCATCGAATCGCGCTCCACCTGGGGTCACTCGAAAGGCGGCACCACCTTTGTCGTGCGCGGATTATCCAAACCTGTCGCCATCGTGGGCGATGCCTTGTTTGCCAGTTCTATGGGCGGCGGGGCGGTGTCGTTTCGCGATGCTTTGGCGACCAATCGCAAAGAAATCTTCACGCTCTCTGATGACACGATCATCGCTCCCGGCCACGGTCCAATGACCACAGTGGGAGAAGAGAAAGCGCACAATCCCTTCTACCCTGAGTTCAAAGTTTAGAGGGTTGCGAGGAAGTTATTTGCCTCGGTGTTTGGCAAAGATGGCCAAGGTCTTATCGCGCTCCTCGCTGTGATCGACGATGGGCAGCGGATAGCCGCGTGCGAGGGGAAGCCCCGTCTTCGGCGGTGCCTGAAAACGCTCGGGAGACACCCCGCGCAACGCCGGCACCCAGGTTTGGATGTAGGTCCCCATCGGATCGTAGCTCTTCGTCTGAATCCACGGATTCTGAATGCGGAAATAGGGTGCTGCATCCGCGCCGGTTCCTGCACTCCACTGCCAACCGCCGTTGTTGCTGGCATTTTCACCATCCACCAGATGCTGCATGAAGAAGCTCTCCCCGAGCTTCCAGTGGCAGTGCAGATCTTTGGTCAGGAACATGGAAACAATCATGCGCACCCGATTGTGCATGAATCCAGTGTTGAGCAGCTCGCGAATGCCCGCATCGACGATGGGAAAGCCCGTCTTGCCCTGTTTCCAGACTTCGAAATGCTCATCTGTGCCGATCCAAGGCACTCCCCGGAACTCGGGAGAAAACTCCTCTTCAAAGACCTCAGGATAGAACCACAAGATCGCCAAATAAAACTCCCGCCACGCCAATTCCTTGATGTAGGTCTCGATGGATTTTCGCTCTTCGGGGTGGGTCGCCTGCGCTGCCGCCGCGAGACAGCGAGCATGCAGTTCGCGAATCGAAATCAGACCAAAACGCAGATCCTGCCCCAAGCGCGACGTCGTGATGCCGGCGGGTGTGTTGCGACCTTGAGCGTAGCGCAGCAGGCGTCGATCTTCGATGAAAGCCTTCATGCGCTCGCGCGCAGCCTTTTCCCCTGGAGTCGGTAGATTCGCAGCCGTCGCTGGCAGATCCCAATGCTCCACGGAAGGCAAAGGCAGGCTTTTTACCTCGGGAATCGATCCCAAAGCTGTGACCTTTCCCACAGCTGCCGTTTTCTCCAGGCTCACCCAATTCTTTGAGTAGGGGGTATAAACACGATAAGGCCCGCCATTTCCCGTGAGCACCTCATCGGCCTCATGCAGCACTCGGTCTTTGAAACCATGACACTCGATCCCAATGCGGCGACACACTTCCAACAACCGCTTCTCCATGTCGCGACCGTAGGGATCGTAATCTCGATTGAAATAAACCGCGCCTGCGCCCGTCTCGCGAATCAGCTTCTCCAACTCCACATCCGCTTTGCCTGAGCGCAGAATGAGTCGGCTACCCAAGGTCTCGAGATTCTTCGACAAAGACTCCAAACATCCGCAGAGGAAATGCTGCCGGATGGACCCCGTCCAGGCGTGGTTCGTCTTCCAATCGCTCAGCACATACACCGGCACTACCCTCGCCCCTGCCTTTGCTGCCCGATGAAGTGCGGTGTTGTCTGTGAGCCGCAGGTCGCGGCGGAACCAATGGATGACGGTGGCGTGCTGAGGCATGAAAAGACTAGTTTTACGATCGTTCTTGCCGATCGGGTCCGTTAGAAAGAACAAGTTCTGGCCTCCAGTTGAAGATTTATCTTCGATTTCTGCAAGATTTGGCAAAACAATGCGCCGTTACCTTACAACGATCAATTACACCCCCTAAAGGAGCAAAATCACACTACAATTGTTTCGACTTATGGAACACCATGGACCCAGCGTTAATTGCTCAAGATGCTGACTTGTATAAATGTCGAAATCAAATATACTTTCCAGAATAATGTCAGCCAAGCACTGAAATCTGACTTCTAAACACTCAGCAAACTTCTCCTTTTTAGAGACACTTTAGATTTCTCTCACCCTGCCTCCAACCGCCACATGCTGTCCCCTCACTCACCTTTATCCATCTTTGAAGGAGAGGTGATGTCCCATTACCCCGCGACTTTTCCTGCATCGTCTCATCATTCCGCAACACCTGAAGACTCGAACTCCATGATTGTTGGGATACGCAAAGAAGTCTTGGACGCCAAGAGCGGACCGGACCCCGAAGCGCGGCATCCAGGCGTATCCCATCGCACCCAACCGTTGGTTTTGATCGTGGATGACGAAGCGAGCATGCGCGACATCCTGAGCCTGCATTTGCAGACGAGCTTTCAAGTCATGACCGCGCGCGATGGTGCTGAAGGGTTCGCGCTGGCGCTGAAGCATGAGCCGGATCTCATCATGAGCGACATCCGCATGCCCCACCGCACGGGACTGGATCTCTGCCGTGACCTGAGATCTTCCGAAGTGACCCACAACATCCCCGTCGTGATGTTGACGGCCACGGATGATCAAAACATGAAATTGAAGTGCCTAGCGGCGGGGGCCACGGATTTCCTCTCGAAACCCTGCTCGGGAGCCGAGCTTATTTTGCGCGCCCAGAATCTGACCCGGATGCATCGGCAGCAGCAGGAGCT
>JAIXVB010000714.1 GCA_027483245.1 Verrucomicrobiaceae bacterium
ATCTGCGTCGGTGAGGGAAGAAAGCTGCTGTCAAAGTGGGCCTGATTGCCGATTCCATCGGGTCGCACTCCGCTGGCGATGAGCTTCTCGATGATCTGAAAATACTCCTCTTGTTGGCGGCCGGGGCGGAAGACTTGGTCTTCATTGATCCAGAGCGGATGCCGGGTGAGTTTTCCTGCCTCCCGAAACACTTCGGCATAAAAATCATCTCCGAGCACGGTGTTGATCGTGCTCTTCGCTTCCCATCCTGCGGGATGATTGAGCGCATCCCATTCGGTGACGTGATCTTCCAGCGCTGGAGCGATGTCACTCATGTGGGCCAGCACTTTTTCACGGATGGCTTGAGGGCGGTCTTTGGAAAGGCTGGACCATTCTTCAAAGGGGCCCCAGCACAGGTAGTGACCGCGCACACCAAAGTGACGCTTGGCCAGCCATGCCAGGGAGGCATCGAGCCATTCCTTCCGGTAACCTCCGGTGGCTTGCGGATCTTTGCCTGACTTCCAGGGTTCCGGCTTCATGTCGTTCTCAAAGACCACTCGGCTGAAGCATTCGTCCACGATGGCCCGATAGCGCTCACCGTCCGGCGATGTGTCCGCCATCCACTTCGCCGTGACGGCCGATCCAAAACCAAAGGCGTGGCGCTTGAGCACCATCTCCACAGGAACCTGGGCCACGGGGCTGCCGACGTGATTCACGAGCGAAAAAGAAAAGTCACCTTTGCGATGCTTCTCAATGCGTTCCAGCGCCTCCAGCCTCCAAGCAGCGTCAGGCTCACGCCCCTCATACGTGAAGCGCGGCTGCGGTAGCTTTTGCAGAGGAAAGCCCGCTCCATAGTTCAGCAGACGAAGCCCGCCGATGTCCACCTTTTGCACTTCACCACCGAGATGGATGGAGACGGCGCTTTTGCCTTCAGGCCCATAATCCGTCGCGACAAACGGCAAGATCACCGGCTGCCACTGGGTGCTCACCTGGAACTGAGTGCTACCCAGCTTCGGATACTTGGGTGCCTCTCTCACTTCCACGCTGGCCGCCCCCGAAGCGGTCCCCTCCACAGCTCGAGCATAGAAGACGAACAGGCAGGTATCCCCTTTGGCAATGGCACCACGCACTTCAGAGGCGACCTGCACGCTCCAGGAGTTGGCAGGGCGTTGTTTGACATGAACCCGCCAATACTCAGCCCAGGGAGCGTCACTCACCCGCTGAATCTCCGAGGTCGCCTCTCCCTTGTCCTTGGGCGCGGACACCTTCGCACCCGCCAAACTGCCTGAGGCGAGCAGGTCTCGACCGCCGGGAGGAAAAACCATTGCTGGCTCCTCCGCACGGATCAATGCCACCCCAAACAAAAGGAGGATGACCCAAGAACGCCACATGGAATGAGGGTGCATGAGGGAGATTACGCTCAGTCCATGTAATCGTTGATCAGATTCTCCAGCATCTCCTGACGTCCGCTCGCGGGAATCACGCGGCCGAGAGAAAGAGCGTGCTGCTCCAGACTCTCAAACGTGGCTTTGCCCGCAGTGATGGTCTCGCCAATGCCCGTGCTGTAGGTCGCGTAACGGGCTTTCACAAAACGGTCAAGCTCACCGTCTTCGACAATCCGATGGGCAATCTTCAGGCCGCGAGCAAACGCGTCCATGCCGCCAACATGCGCATGGAAGATGTCCACCACCTCATGACTCTCACGACGCACCTTGGCATCAAAGTTCAGCCCACCTGTGGTGAAGCCACCCGCGCGGAGCAGTTGCAGCATCATCTGCGTGGTCATGTAAATGTTCGTCGGGAACTGATCGGTATCCCAGCCCACGAGTTCATCGCCAGTGTTGGCGTCGATGCTGCCCAAGGCACCCGCATTCGCCGCGACCGCGAGCTCGTGCTCGACCCGATGCAGCGCCAGCGTGGCATGATTGGTCTCAATGTTGAGCTTAAAATGCTCGAGCAGATTGAACTCGCGGAGGAAGTTCAGGCACGCGGCAGCATCGCTGTCATACTGATGCGTCGAGGGCTCGCGCGGCTTTGGCTCAATGTAGAACTGACCTTTGAAGCCGATCTTCTTTTTGTAATCCACGGCCATGTGCAGGAAGTGGGCAAGGTTTGCCACCTCACGCTTCATGTCGGTGTTAAGCAGGGTGGCGTAACCTTCACGACCGCCCCAGAAGGTGTAGCCTTCACCGCCGAGACGATGCGTGACTTCCATCGCCTTCTTCACCTGGGCAGCGGCGATGGCATACACGTCCGCATTCGGGCTCGTCGCAGCCCCTTGCATGTAACGTGGGTGAGCAAAGAGACAGGCGGTGCCCCAGAGGAGCTTGATGCCCGTCTGGTCTTGAAGCCCCTTGAGATGATCCGCCACCGCATCCAGCGCATCACTGCTGGCCTGGAGATCATCCAGCTCCGGCGCGACATCGCGGTCGTGGAAGCAATAAAAGCCCAAGCCCAGCTTCTGCATCATTTCGAAACCAGCATCGGCCACACGCTTGGCATTCTCGATACGGTTGCTGCCATCATCCCATGGACGCTGGCGGGTGCCCGCACCAAAGGGGTCCGCAGAAGTCCCCTTCAAAGCATGCCAATAGGCCAGGGAGAAGCGCAGGTGCTCGCGCATGGTCTTTTCGCCCACCACCTCATCTGGGTTGTAGTGACGAAAGGCCAGGCGGTTCTTCGTTTTGGGTCCCTCATAGGCGATGGCCTGAATGTCGGGAAAGTGTTCGTGACTCAGGGAGGAATCCTGCCGGTGGGTTGGAGTGCTTTGCATGGTGGAGAAGCGTGCGTTGGTTGGTTGAAATTTTGCACCGCAGGGTCAGCGACCGAGTCAACAGACTCGGCTGAGAAGAGCGGATTGGATGAGCTGAACTCGATTCAATTCTAACCGGATCGGATCCTTTGTTTAGAGACAGGCTGCCATTCTTTGTTAAAATCCGGCCATGAGCCTGCCACGCCTTCAAGCCGACTTTTTCGCCAGGATCGCCGACCCACAAAGCGTCCGGGCCATTTTTGAGCACCTGCCGGGCGTGTTCTTTTTCATGAAGGACGATCAGGGCCGCCACATCTCTGCCAACAGCGCGACCTTTGAACGATTCGGCATCAAGAGCGAACAGGAGCTCGTGGGGGCGATGGATGAGAAGTTCTTCCCACCGGAAGTCGCGAAGGCTTACCGTGAAGACGATCAAAAAGTCATCCGCAGTGGCAAAGCGCTCATCAACCGGCTGGAAGTCTGGTATGACGAGCAGCGGAACCTCAACTGGTTCCTCTGCACCAAACTGCCCGTGCGAGACAAACGCGGTAAGGTCATCGGCGTCATGGGCATCACCCGACGCGACGAGGACCGCATGCACCACCCAGATGTGAGGGAAGTGACCACCGCCGTTCAATTCGCCCGCGAGCACAGCCAAGTGAGCATCACCACGGCTGAACTGGCCCGAGCCGCCGGTCTTTCCGAGCGCCACCTGCATCGCAAACTCCGCACCACCCTCGGCCTCAGTCCCTATGAGTTGCTGCTGCGAACCCGCATTCAATCCGCCGCCGAAGCACTGGCCAAAACCTCAGCTCCAATTGTCGAGATCGCCCTCAGCCATAGCTTCTGCGACCAAAGCGCCTTCACCCACCAATTTCGCAAACGCACCGGCATGACACCGAAGGAGTTTCGCAAAAG
>JAIXVB010000516.1 GCA_027483245.1 Verrucomicrobiaceae bacterium
ATCAATCCCACGGTGCCGCGTGATCTCGACACGATCTGCCTGAAGTGCCTGGAAAAAAATCCCGCCCATCGCTACGCCAGTGCTCAAGCACTCGCCAATGACCTGGGGCGCTGGCTGGAACACAAGCCGATTGAAGCCCGCCCAGCCACCCTGATGACGCAGGTCGGCAAATGGATGCGCCGGAACCCCAGTCTAGGCCTGCTCAGCGCGGGTGTGATCGTTACCCTGCTGATTTTCAGTGCCCTCGTTCTCGTGCACAATCGCCACATGCATTCGCTCGTGCGTGAGAGCCAACACCTGCTGATCAAACACCAAATTCAGACCGGACTCAATCTTGCCCAGGAATACGACTTTGCCACTGCCGCGCTCTGGCTTGCACGTGCTGAGGAAAAAGGTGCGGAGCGAGTGCCCCTGCCCTCACCCTCGTTGAAGCAACTTTGGTTTGGCACCGAGCTTAAATCTCTCGCCTTCAGTCAGGACAGTCGTCGTCTCCTTATGACCACGGAGGCAGATTCCAAGCTGCAAATCTACGACATCAGCACCGGCCAGATCGTCTCAGCGCCCTCCACTGAAACGCCAGCTGCCAAGAATCATCGCACGCTCTTGCATCCAGATGGTCATCGCCTGATCGTTTATTCAAGCGCTGAAAACACGCCGTCGCCCTTGGTGATGCTGCGCGACGTTGATGAGTTCCGAGACACCGCCGTCAGCCCTGATGGCCGCTTTTTGGCCAGCACGAATGCCCTGGGCATCACCCGACTCTGGGAGCTGAATCCTGTGCCGCCCCAGCCCCTTTCTTTGGAGGCAGCCATTCTGAGCACCGGTTACAGCCTTGATGACTCAGGGAAGCTGCAATCACTCACCCGAGATGAATTGCAGACGCGCTGGAAAAAGCTCCAAAAGGGTCTCTAAACCAGATCGTTGTTTTGGCCCTTGGGCTCAAAAACGCGACATCTGCAACAGATGAAACAAAAGCGGTAATCTTGGAGATAAGAATCGGTTATGCCTCTTTGACGTTCTTATCTCATGTCTGCCCACTCCGTCACCCAAGTCGCCCCCTTTCAGCCTTCCCTGGCATTGAACACCGACTTCGGTCACAGCCCAGTGGGGAAGCTCGGGGAAAGCGAGGTCACGCAACGCCCTTCTGTGCCGAATCAGATCCGAACGGCTTTTACCGAAGTGGGCAAGAGCATTCAGAATCGTGCCACCGAGATGATGCAGACCGCGCATGCACGTGCGGATGATCGGTTCACTCAGTCCTTGCAAAAAACCAGCCAACAGGTCGGCGAGATGCTCGGGGCACTGTCGAAAACGGACACGCACAAAGTCGATGGAATCCGCTTTGGGGAGATCGTGGATGGAATGAAAGAGGTCGCGTGCCCTCTGATAGACAGCGGCACCGATTACGCGCAAATTTTCCAAACACGCATCGCCGTCAACATCAGCAAGATGACCACGAGCCAACTCGTGGATCTGCAAGACGGTGCCCGGATGGACCAATGTAGCTGTGGTCCGATGAGTGATGACGCTCAGGCTCACCTCCATCACATTCAAGATGCCGTCAGCGCTGAGCTGAATCTACGTCTGACCAGCGAAGCCACCGCGCAGCTCACACCTATCCTTGAACAGGCATGCTCGCAGGTGGCCCGCAATCAGGTGAAACCGGGCGCGGTCGATTTCGTCTTTGCAACCTTGGGCTCCAAAGCGTCTGACCTTTTGCGCAAACACGGTCAGACAAACAACCTCACCAATGACCAGGAGAACGCTCTTCAACGTGCCCTCATCAAGGACCTGATCGAAGGCAAAATGAAAGAGGGTGGCCAGACAGCCACCGACATCACCCAGATGATCGACTGCCTGTCCAGTCGCACGCTTTATGAACTGGATCACACCAACTCCCATCTCCAACCCGAAGCTCCTGCGTTGACCAATCAGCAGGTCAAGAACAGCATCCGTCAGCGCATGGCCAAGGCTGAGATGGGATTCATTCAGGGCAGTCGTCTGATCGAAGTGCATCCCTTAAAGTCGAGCGAAGACCCCACAGGCCCGCTGCACTCCCCACAAAATTTTGCCCAAGAAGTAATCCAGGCCGCAAAGAATCTCTCCACCATTCAAAAGCATGGCGACATCCACCAGCTTAGCGTCTCACAAGGAGTGGACAAGGCCCTCTCTTCAACCGTGGAGCATCTCAACGAACTGCTCAGATCTAACAATCTTTTGCTCAGTGAGCTGTCCAATGAGCAGCTCCACGAATTCTCTCAAGCCTGTAAAATCCTTGGTGTGGAGTTCCCCCTAGCTTCCGTCAGTTAGAAGATCAGTTATTGTCGAAACATCCTCATCAAAGCCGATCGAGCCAGCTTTGATTCAATGGCGGAATTCTCAGCGCCGAGTTCCGATCTCTGAGCATAGGCCTGGTCCACGTGGTTTAAACAATCAAGCCCCTGCCCTAAACGGAGGATTATTCTTTGGACTCAGTTGCCAAGATGCCCAGCGCCCACTCTGCATAAGCGTCCTCGGGTTGAATGCGACTTGGGAGCAGCCTCAGAGTATCTGCAGGCACGAGCTTTGAGGCACCATCTTCATCCAGTGCCATCATACCGAGTCCTTCGAGGAAATCCGGAAACCAATCCGGGGCAGGCAAACGCGACTGAGGCACACTCCACGTAGCAGCGTAGTTCATGGCATTGGACAAAAATACCCGCTTACCGTCGGGTGTCATGATGGCTCTGTAAGACTCACTATCCATACCAATACTTGAGGCTTCCGGCTCTGGATAATGCAGCGTCACTGGCTCGGTTTTATCTGTACTCCAGAAACGGAAGCCACTCTGATCACGCACCATCAAACAACGACCATCGTCGGTGAACCGCACCGTCTCAGCAGAGTCGCCTTGCAAGAGCGGGGGTGAAGCGGGGCGCCCTGTGAGTGGATTCCAGAGGCGTGCTGTGCCGTCCCGGCAAGCACTGGCTAGCAGGCTCCCGTCTGGGCTGAACGCAACGTGCGAGAGCCAGGCGAGATGCTGCATCGGCGGGGCCACTCGTTCTCCAGTGAACACATCCCACACACACACGCTCGTGTCATAGGACGCGGTGGCGATAAAGCGTGCGTCTGGGCTCCACGCGGCGCTGATGATGGTGTTTTGATGACCGATAAAACTTCGCTCACGCCGACCTGTGCTGAGATCCCAGACATGGGCCTGTGTGTCCGTAGAACCAGAGACGAATCGATTGTTAGAACTCGGCGCGAAGTGCAAAGTTTTCACCTCACCTGGATGATCCAGCGTTTGCAAAAGCCGACCCGTGGCGGTCTCGTGCACACGAATTTTTCCATCGGTATGACCACTGAGAATGATCTTTCCATCCCGCGAGATCGTGGCGGGGCGAATTTTCCCCGGATGCTGAACGGGAGGCCACAATGGCTGGCCATTTTCCAAATTCCAGCCACTGAGCCAGCCATTGGACGTGAGCAAGTAAAAGCACTTCTGATCCGGTGAAAAGAGGTGCACATAGACTTCCCCCTTCTCAGCCACATCGAGCAGCACCTTGCCCGTTTCTATCTCGTAAACTTGAGAGCGCGGACTTGAATCCGAACTGAGGGCAGCAAGACGACCTTCAACAGAAAGCGAGCCGAGAGAAATTTCCTCTCGACCGCTGAGTTCATGCAACCTGGGGCTTCGGCGCTGAGTCATACGCCAAACAGAGAGGCTCTGAGGGGCATCCCGATCTGCGGGATAGTGCACAAGTAGCCGATCTCCGG